>NZ_PJIW01000011.1:99810-186900 GCF_002929755.1 Arthrobacter sp. 4R501
GCCGAACTGCCGATATACGTAAGTACCAGAGTCTGTCAGTACCGGAGTCAGTGAGCACCAGACTCCGGAAGTCCGTGCCCCAGCGAAATCGCCAGAGCCCGCAACCAGGACACCCTCCGCCACCGACCGACTACCAGACCCTGTCACTCCGGCACCCCCGAAGTGCCGAACTGCCGAACTGCCGAACTGCCGAACTGCCGATATACGTAAGTACCAGAGTCTGTCAGTACCGGAGTCAGTGAGCACCAGACTCCGGAAGTCCGTGACCCAGCGAAATCGCCAGAGCCCGCAACCAGGACACCCTCCGCCACCGACCGACTACCAGACCCTGTCACTCCGGCACCCCCGAAGTGCCGAACTGCCGAACTGCCGAACTGCCGATATACGTAAGTACCAGAGTCTGTCAGTACCGGAGTCAGTGAGCACCAGACTCCGGAAGTCCGTGACCCAGCGAAATCGCCAGGGCCCGCAACCGCCGTGGAGATACAGCCGGCACCACTGAAAAGTCATCCCCGGGGGAGAGAGACCGTCTTAGCGACAACAACCGCATGCTAGCTGAACGGTGTTCACGGCAAAAAACATAGAGGAACAGAGTCACTGACCCTGCGTTCGCCCGGATGGACGAATAGTCCAAAAAGGCTTCCTGGCTCGCCGTCACTGGTCAGTTTGAGACGCCGCGCCCAAACTACCGGCGGCGTTACCGGGCGGCACTAACTCGAAGACTACCGGGGGAGTGGTGCTTGCCTGAGGCGCTGACTAACAGAGTACCGGAGTTACGTAGTCGTGGAGTTACAGACAAACGCAGTCACTGACTCTGTGCGTTTACGGCGATTCTTCGGGGTGTGGAGGACTGGGACTGGTAATTTTGGCGTAGCGCTTGCCGGCGACTAACAGATGTTCTCTACTTTTTGGTGGAGCTGACCCGACTTTTCGGGTTGTGCAACTTTGGTGGAGTCTCAAATCCGCAGTCGGTCCGAGTGCCACGGTAACCGAACTTAAGGAAGTACTCATGAGAGTCGTAGCTGTCGTCAACCAAAAAGGCGGGGCTGGGAAGACCACCACGGTGATGAATCTTGCCGCCGTTGCTGCCCAGAGCTCGAAGGTGCTTGTCGTCGACGCCGACCCACAAGGGTCAGTAACCATGTGGGCAACCAATGCAGAGGAACTCCCTGAGAAGGAGCAGCTGCAGTTCGACGTTGCGACGGAAACGGATCCCGAAGCGCTCACACAAATGCGCGATCTCGACTACGACACAGTCTTCGTCGACACCCCAGGTAACTTGGAAAACATTCAAGTGCTCAAGGCCATCGTTGGCCAGTCGGACTTCATTGTGATGCCTACAGAAGCGACTCCGTTGGCCCTTTTACCTCTCGTCTACACTTTTGAGAAGATTGTCCAACCCTCCGGTCGGGACTACAGAGTGGTGGTCACAAAGGCCGATTCGCGTTCCCCACAGGACGCGCTGGATGCCCAAGAGATGTTGCGAGAGCAAGGGATCCTCGTATGCAACTCGTTTGTTCGCGCCTACAAAGCACACGAGCGGGCCCCGATGTACGGGACTGTGGTCACTTCCTACGAAAAGACCCGCAACTCTGAAAAAGCAACTATGGATTACAAAGACGTCGCCCTGGAACTTTTTAGTCTCTGGGCCAAGACCAGGAAGGGCTAACCCCAATGGCGCTCAAAGGTGGATTCAAGAACTTTGCAAACCAGACTCGAGACATCAAGGAAGCCCCTCCCATTGACCTTGGTGCAGAAGTACCCACTCTGCATATTGTCCATGAGGCCGCGGCTTTGCATAACGACTCACAAGTACCCTCGACACAACGAACTGGCACACCCCCTCCGACTGCTGACCTCGCATCAAAGTCAAATGGGGGAGCGGAGTCGGAGATTGCGGTCAACGACAAGAAGGCCACTGCGCATCCCTCTTCGACGCAAGCGGCAGCAGAGGATGAGGGGCCCATTGTTTCCAGCCATACCCATTACACGGAGCTGGTCCGCAAAGAATTGCGTCTGCACGCAGACCAAGCCGACGAGCTGACGGTACTAGCTACCAAAGTTCAACGCGCCCGTAAGGAGAAGGGGGAGCGGATTACGGACAACACACTGATCCGAGTTGCCGTGGACCTTCTGCTGAAGCGCCAGCAGGAGCTAATCGGTTCCACTGAGGATGAGCTCCGCGTTGCGTTAGGCCTAACTCCACGGACCTAAAATACATCAGGAGGATCACGTCCCTTGGCCGGGCCAGCCTGACACCCGAGGGCATCGCGAGTCGTACTCTGTAAGTCCGACAGTCACAGACTTACAGAGTACTTCAGTATCGGACTGAATGACTGGATGACTCATCCTGCCCGGGCAAATGCAATGTCAGTCATGGCCCACTCATCCGGCGGACCTTCGAAGTCCTCCCACGGATAGTCCTCACCGGGGGAGAGGAGCTCGGCGACGGTATTTACGTTCTTCGACAGCCACTCCCTCCAGAGAATTCGTTCTATCCGGTAGCGGTCCAGCTGAGCGGCGACAGCTTCCAATACGCCGAAATACTCGGCAAGATCCTTTAGCGACGTTGCAGTTACTACTGACCAGGCTCTCTTGTTGTCCCGTCCGATCATGTTCCACGCGGCCATTACGTCGAGGGCTTCACTGACAGCTGTCCTAGAGAGCCTAGTTAGTTTGATGATTTCCGCCGTCGACAAGCCGGGGGAGTGCTCCAACGCCTCGTAAACGAATGCAGCCGGCAAGCCGAGTTCGCGGAACACCGGCCGCACGGCATGGATTTTCCCTTTCTGCCACGTCAGGTCCTCAGCCGCCGCTTTAACGTCCCCCGGCACGGTGAGCATGTAGAGATCTCCCTTAGTGCCGCGCCCTTCTTCAACCAGGGTCACCAAGCCATCCTGCTCTTCGCGCAGCGCTCTCAAATGGGATCCGACTGTCGTGTGGTCGAGTCCTGTAGCTATAGCAATAGATCTGACGCCGAATTCAACGAATCGGGAGGCTGTCATATGTGCAGCCTCCCCGAGTGCCCTCAGGACCATTCTGCGTGCCAGTCCGGTCCTCGAGTCTAGGTAGGCGTGCTCCTTCAGTCTGAGCGCGTTGCGCCACGTCCTGATGAGCCGATGCTCAGCGTCGGCATTCAGGAGAGCTGAGTTCCCTTGGTTCCCCTGGGCGTGTGTAGTTGGCTGGCTTGTGGGGGATATGTGGGCATTGTTTTTCCCTGCTGTGGATCCTGGGTTTTTCATTACGTAAGCGACGGCTTCAAGCCAGTCGCGGCGCAGCGCTTGGCCTCGGTGCCGGGAGGCGTAGCGGGCGTAGAAAGAGGCCAGCCCTGGCCAGGTTCCCTGCATCATCCGGCGTTCCACATCTGTCAGTTCCATCCCGGCAGCCGCAGCTCCGACGAGGATTGCTTGCCTGGCATCTGAGTCGGTCGAATAGCGGTTCGCGTCGTAGAGGCCTGTTTGTGCCATCTGGTGCATAACCCGGGACATCCGGCCGGTGGGGTGTTGAATTCTTGGTACCCCGACGTCCGTCGGCGTAAACGTCTGTTGTAAACGCAGCGCACGTACAGCGCTGATCTCCCCGGCTAGGTCGGCATTCATGGCAGCCCATACGGAGGCTGAGTTGGGCCGGCGGGCGACGTCGTAAGCCATGCTGAGGCTCATGGCCAGTTCTTGGTGGCCGCCGCGCTTGTGAGGAGAACCTGGAGTCCGCATGCAGCCGTGCAAAAGGTTCTGATGAGGGGACTTATCCAGGCTCTGGTGACGGTTACCCAAGGCTTCTACAAGATCTCGGGCTTCCGAAAACGTGACTCGCTTCTCCAGCGGTATGTAAACGTGGCGGCCGCCGTTGGGGGAGTAGTCCTCGATCCACCGAGCGCCGCAGGAATGCAGCCAGGTCTGAACGGCGCGGACATCGGCTTCCACCCAGTCAATACCCGCGACTGAGGAGTCAAAGTCAAGGAAGATCGCTGCACACGTGCCGTCCTTGCCGAAGATCCGGACCGCCGCGGGGAAGGCGGGAAGCGCTGGCGTTAGGGTTCGTTCATGTTTCTGTGGGTAGGTCTTTCCGCCGTCGCGGGAAAGGCGCATGCGAGGCTGCCCAGCAAGCAATGGAGCTAAGGCGGTCCAAGCTTGAGCTGGACGGCTTGGTGCATGCGGCGCGCCCGGACTCTGTAAGTCTGTGCATACGCGCATCTCGTGGGGTACGATGATGCTATTCCTCTCAAGGGATAGGAAGATGCCCGGACCGCAAGGCCCGAGTTGATTCTCACGGACTCTCTACCTCGTCGCCGGCAAGCAAAAAAGGTAGTGAGTCAAATGCTTAGAAGGCCCGCCTCGTGCGGGCCTTCGTCATTTAAGAGGCGATGCGGCCGATGGGCAGCTCCTCTTGATATTTGGGATGGTCATGACGCTCTCGCCATGGGCAAAGTCTCCGGGGCGTCGAGCGCTTCTAAGTCAATGGTCAGTAAGTGCTCATGGAGGAGCCTGGCCACGATGTCAGACCGAGTTTCAGCAGTAAGTTCTACGACTCTGCGTAACTTGTCTGCATCCGCCCTTGGGATCTTTGCCGTGACAACGTGACGGTCGCCTTTGTGCATGCGTGCCATGAGTCCTCCTAATTAGGGTGCTGGGACTACCCAATCGCAATTAGATTGCATTAAGTGGGACGCCGCGCGTCGGCGTGTCGGGGGCTTCAGTCCTGGATGGACGTAAGTCCCAGAGCTTGACCCGGTGCACACCACTCCTTCCTCTGCCAGCAGCTGAAGGCCTTCGCAGTGAACCTGCACGTCTACAGGTCCTGTCGCGGTGGCGCCCGGTGCTCCTTCAAAAGCCCAGCCACCGAAAGACTACATACATGCTCCGCACATGCACAACTCACTGCTTGTACCCTGCGGAAGTCATCGGGTAATATTTTGAGTCAGCTGCCCGCCTCCTCTGTGTTGGCGGCCTACACAAGTGGCTGAGCTTGGCTAAGGAGCTGTATAGATGGCAAATGGGGGCCGCAGCGTGTTTCTTACGCAGCAACAGAAGAAAGAGCGGCTAGCGGATCGCATGGGCATCCTGGTGGATATCTGGGAGGCAGATAACCACACTGCGCTCATTTACCCTCATGTCGAAGAAGCACTTTCCGCCCACGGAATCCACCTGTCGCGGACACGGTGGTCCTACTTGATCAATGGCACTGGCAGCCTGGTGACGGATCAGGAACTGCTGAAGGGCATAGCTGAGTTCGTTTTTGCCGTACCAGCCAGTTATCTGTGTGATCTCAACAGCGAGACTCCTCCCGAGGTAGAAGCGCGGATGGAATTCCTTGTGCAGATGCGGAAGCTCAAGGTGAAGAACTTTGCCGCGAGAAACCTGGGGGCCACCTCGCCAGAAACACTGAGGACGATCACCAGGATCATCGATGCATCGATGAAAGGCGACGAGTGAATGGCTCTCCCGCCGGTACCGGAAAAGGTCCGGGAGTTATGCGGAGACGGCACGACGTCGATGAAGGAAGTTATCGACCGCTTGACCGTGATCTGTGAGAAGCCGATCAATCTGATCGAGTACAAGGAGTCCTGGGGTGCGCTGACGGCCTTCAAAGCCGAATTTGAGGATCGCATAAACGTCTATTTCCCCCCGCAGAAGTCGCGTCAATACAAACTTCACTGCATCTATCACGAGCTCGGACACATCTACTTGGAGAGCTTTCGGATTCCCCTGGCTCTGCCGGATCTTTCTGAAGAGATGCTGAGGGAGACCGCGGACGCAATTAGCGTTACCTGCCGGTCCGTTCCGAACCATCCTGTCGAACGGTGGGTGGAGGATTTCGCTTTCGAGATGTCGAAGAAGACCCGTGCACGCAGCTCGTCCGATCCTGATCCTTTCCTTAGCTAGACCATGAAACTCTTGCTCTTTGCGCTGCTGAGTGCCCTATGCCTCCTTCGGATCCCCTCGGTGGTGAAGGTGGCGGAATCCCGGGCGTCGTGGCTGGCATCGATGTTCGGCCTGACGGCGCTCTATGTCCTGGGGACGGTTACACCGCTTGAGGTTATCGACAGCTACCTCGGTGGCATCAACGTGACGAACCTGCTTCAAGCCATCTTCGCGCTACTGGCGATCTTCTTTTTCAACGACAGCGTGCGGCGGTTAGCGAACGTACCAGTCAGATGGACTTACTACGCCCCGTTGCTGAGCGTTCCCATCATGATTGTCAGCTTCGCCCTTATTCAGGACAAAGCTCCAACAGCTGCGGACTTCATTGATTCCCGCATGGACCAGCTCGCAACTGCCACGTACAGCGGCACGTACATGCTCGCGTTGTTGTTCACCGTGCTCAGGATCCTCTACATGCTTCGGCACAAGGCGAGGGGCCCGTATGCAACATTCTCAGCGGGTCTGGTTGTGGTTGCGGCGGCTTGTTCGTGCCACATTACGTACGTGGTGCTGTTCCATTTCTCGCCCTGGGACGCTTTCGCCCAAGCGATCGGATCCTGGTTTGACCGCCTTTTCTATTTAGGCCTCTCGGTGACGGCTGCGGGCTGGCTGGTTCTTTTCCTGTCGAAGCAGCTCCCGAAATTGCGGCTCTGGATGATCGATGCGCTCTGGCTTACTGCGCTGAGGATCCGGGTAAATGCAGATCAATCCCGAGTCAGCCCGGCGTGGGACCTTTTCAATGAATCGCTCGAAAACGGGGTCTACAAAAGCCTCATCGTTCTGCACAACTACCAGCGGGGGAACATGACGATGTTCCCGGATTCTGTTCAGGGCAGAATCAGCCAAATTGAGGCCAAGCTAGACGCACAGACCTAGCCCTGCTCAGCCAAGATCGTTTTGCTGACCCAAGCCGTCAGTTCGTTAGAGAAGGTACGGGGCGAGGCATTCCACTCCTGGGTATGGTGTGCCTCAGGTAGGGGGATCAGGGTGACTGTGTCAGGATTCGCGCGTTGGAACGCCGCCGAGATCTCCCAGGGAACCTCTTGATCTGTGTAGGAGTGCAAGACCAGCGTCGGGACTGCCACCCGGTTAGGTACATCGACCCATTCAAGTGCATCGAAATTGATCGGTTCCTCCAACCCGAGCATCCTCGCGAACGGGGGTGCCTGCAGCAGGCACATGACAAGGCCGGCCCCTATCGCCGGCACGCCAGCCCGCGCCGCCCCCGCCGTGATGGTCTTGCGCCAGCTCGTGACCGGCCCTACCAGGACGACTCCGACGATCCGGTCCCGGTAAGCGCTGCGCTCCGCTGTCAGCAGCGCAATGGTGCCACCCATTGACCAGCCCGAGAGGATGATGCGACTGGCTCCATGAGCCACGGCGTAGGCCACAGCGCTTTCCACGTCACGCCATTCGGATTGCCCAAGGTGGCTGGATTCGGCCTGTGGTGGGCTGACCTCCTGGTCGCTGCGGAATGACGGAATCAAGGACGTGAATCCCAGGGGGCTGAAAGCGTGGACGTCCCGAAACATGATCGAGCGGTCTGTCCAGCTGCCATGGATATGGATCACCCATGTGTCTGCGTTCTTTCCTTGGAATAGCCATGCAGGCGCCGCACCGTAGGCGGTGGGGATGTGCACCTCTTCGAACCGTCCGGCCACCGCAGAAGGTTCGAAGAACACATCGGGGGTCCAATCAACCAGGGGCCCCAGGGACGCCGGCCCGGCACCCGAAGGATGAATTAGCCGCTCCACGTACTTTCGATCCTCATCGATCAGCGTGACCTCGCCGACTCTCGTGTAGCGCTCTGCCACAGGGTCGAACACGCCAAAGTCGCCCGGAGCTTTCGTGTAGTCATCCAAATCGATGCGGACTCTCCGGCCATCACCTGTCAGCTCGGCACGACGGTAGTCCTTTGGTCCCCGCTTAACGATCTTGCGCGCCATGACAACCGCGAACCCAGATAGCGCGGCCGCCGGTACAAGGAACGCGAGGTAGGCCAGGCCGCGCCGTGTCGTCAGCATTAGGTCTCACCCTCCAGCGCCGAGCCAGGAAGAGGAACGGAACCCAATCATCGTAACGTCGCCTCGTTCCTGATATATGAACAATTCATGCCCACTACAGGCGTTGCACATGTTCACTACAGGCGTGTACTCTTTTTGATTGAGCCAGTCGACGTCCAAGGGGGAGGGACGAATCTAATGCGGCGCAAATCGCTTGGCCTAGTGGCCATCATTGCCCTCCCTGGGCTGTTCTTCGGCTTGATCTTCTCCATGCTCTTGCTGTTGGCCCCCGCGAAGCCTGCTGCAGCTGATTGCGGCCCGGCCATCTCCGTTGCCGTCGACGCCAACACCAAGGTTGAGGGCTACACCGAGGAGCAGTTGAAGAACGCCGCGGCGATCATGGGTGCCGGTAAGGCACTGGACTTGTCCGTTAAGGGCCAGATGATCAGCGTCATGGTTTCCCTCGGGGAGTCAGGGTTGCGTGTCCTGGACCATGGCGATGGACCCGGCCCGGATTCCCGTGGGTTGTTCCAGCAGCGCGACAACGGAGCGTGGGGCTCCTATGCAGACCGTATGGACCCCACCACCAGCGCCACGAACTTCATCAAGGCCCTGCAGGCTGTCGCCGGCTGGGAGCTGTTGGAGCCGACCCTCGCCGGTAACAAAGTTCAGCGCAACGCCGACCCTTACCACTACCAGAAGTACTGGCCTGAGGCCCTCAAACTCGTCCAGGCACTCTCGGACGGGAAGTTCACGCTGGAAGGCAGCGACTGCACCATCCCGGGACAGTCCGGTGCCGGGGATGACTACCCGTGGAAAGACGCTCCCACCTGGTTGCAGGTCGGAGCGAACGCTGCCAGCACCTCGCCGCTGGGTATGTATAACCGCGAGTGTGTGGACTTCGCGTTGTGGCGCGTGAACCAGCAGATGGGTTCCGCCAGCGCACCCTTCAAATTTCTCAACGGGACCTTCCGCCCGGATGGGCAGGGCCTCGGCTCGGCTCTGACGTGGAAGAGCGGCTGGGACGCCAAAGGCTGGCCCACAGGCGCCGTTCCACGCGTCGGTGCGGTCGCTTGGTACGCACCTGGCACCGGGGGAGCGGACCCGAACTTCGGCCACGTTGCGGTGGTCAAGGAAGTCAAGGACGACGGGACTTACGTCGAAGAAGGCTACAACGGCAACCCGGCCCCGGATGACCACAACTACTACACCCGGACAGTCAGCAGCAACGTCCCCTCAGCCTTCCTGTACCTGCCCGCTCAAGAGGAGAAAAAGTGAAAAAGCCCTTGGCCCTGCTCGCCGTGGCCCTGCTCTGCGTTTCATGCGCACCTGCAGCGAACACGACACCGGCAGAAACGGCCAGCACCACGCCCACAGCGTCCGCCCCCGTCTCACTGAGCGCCAACAGCGGACCACAGGCCCCCGGAGGAACAATCCCGGCCTCCACCGGCATCACCTGGGATCAGGCCAGCAAGGACAAAGCCGTGGAAATCGCCCAGAAGGCTATGGGCGACTTCGCGCGCCCCAACGTGGAGGAAAAACAGTGGGCCAACGATCTTGCCCGCTGGCTGACACCACAGGCCACCGCCGACTACTCGGCGGTGGACCCGGCCAACATTCCGGCCAACCGCGTCACCGGTCCGGCCACGCTGACCGTCGATGAAGCCAACGGCTACGGCGTCACGGCAGCGGTCCCCACCAATGCCGGGACCTACACGCTGCAGCTGCTCCGCACGGGCAAGGAAGCCCCGTGGAAGGTCAACCGGCTCACACCACCCACGGCCTAAGCGCCGCACCTCTCCATCCCACACACGTAAGGAAGAAGTTCATGGGTACTACACCAACCGAGGTCCTGGCCTTTCCAAACATCAGGGCCATCGTCCGCGACAACGGGACCGCTGAGGTCGTCGTCGCAGGTAACTCCCGCATCGTGCCTGCCGGGGATTCGGTACAGGATCTCCGCAACAACGCCCTGGCTCTGGTCGTGGGCGAGGCGCAGACACTGCAGCGCCCCGTCCGGGTCCAGATCGAGGATCCCGAAGGACACGGTGAACTGATCGTGCACCCGGACAACACGATCGAATCCGTCTCCTACGAACCGCGCCCGGCACGCCGCCGGGCAGAGGCCCCGGAAACCACCCCCGAGACCGTCGCTCCGACCGTCATTGATACGGTCCCTGTTGCTGCTCCTGAACCAGTAGCCGCCCCCGCACAGCCCACCGCTGCGGCAACGGTGGACCGCCAGCCATGGCCGCCCAACCCCGCCGAGACCGAGCCAACAACCGAGACTCCTGCGCCTGCCCAGCCGGCCGCCGCAGAAGAACCGCAAACCACCGCAACCGCCCCGGAAGCACCGCTGACCCGGCGCAGCCTGAAGGAAACCTCGTTCCTGGTCAGCGCTCCGATTTTGGAACCGGCAACACAGGGCTGGCGCGGAACGCTCACGCGACTCGGATACCGGATGGACCCCTCCGCAGAAGAACTCTCCGAACGTGAGGACATTCGCACTGTCAGCCAGCACTGGCCCGGACCGCGCACCATCGCGGTGGTGAACCGCAAGGGCGGGGCTAACAAGACCCCCACGGTCGTCATGCTCTCGGCCATCCTCGCCCGCTACAGCGGGGCCGCCACAGTGGCCTGGGACAACAACGAATCTCAAGGCACCCTCGGGTGGCGGACGGAAAAAGGCTCCCACGACCGGAGCGTCCTGGACCTCATCGATGCTTCCACCGAGCTGCTGTCACCTTCAACGAACGCGGCAGAAATCGCCAAGTTCGTCCATCACCAGACCGCCGACAAATTCGATGTCCTCCGCTCGGATGAGAACGAAGAAGGCGACCACGAAGTCACCGCTGAGGAAGTCGACATCGCCCACCAGGTGCTCACCCGCTATTACCGACTGGTGGTCATGGACTCGGGCAATACCGCCAGGTCAGCGAACTGGCGTCGGATGATTGACCACACCAACCAGCTCGTCGTGCCTGTGACAGCCATCGAGGACCGCGCCGAAGCCGCCCGGCTGACGTTGCAGACCCTCGAATCCCGTGGTGGCCACAACGCGGAACTGGCACGCAACGCCGTTGTGATCGTCTCCGAATCCACTGACGCCAAGCGCAGCATGAGCGGGGACGCCTTGCAGCGGGCCAAGGACGAGGCCCGGCGGATCGCTGACGGCTTCGAACCGTTCGTTCGGGCCGTCGTCCGGATTCCTTACGACCCGGCCATGGTCAACGGCCCCATCCGTTACGAAGCCCTCCAGCCCGCAACCCAGCGGGCATGGCTGGCCGCAGCGGCCGCCGTCGCCTCCGGCTTCTAGAACAGCCCACCGACGGATTCCGAAAGGAGGAACCATGCAACAGTCCCTGAACCCCTGGATCACCCGCCCAGCCGAAGACGCGGCAGAGGCAGCCCCGGCGGATAGGCACGTGCCACCAGAGGCCGCCATCAGCGCGCCGCTGAGGGGAATGGTAGAACCGGACGCAGCAGACCGCCTCGGCCGACGCACCATGTCAGGCTCGCCAATATTGTGGATTACCGGCGCCCACGGGGGAGCCGGCGAGAGCCGCATCGCTGACCTGTTCGACGGAGCCCGCCCCACCGGTCACTGCTGGCCCGTCCTGCAGAACGGAAGCACACCCCGGGTGCTGGTGGTCTGCCGGGCAGACATGCGCGGCCTGACAGCGGCACAGAGCGCACTGACCCAATGGGCATCAGGAGCAGCCCCTGGACTGGATCTGCTCGGACTCGCCGTCCTGGCGGACGCACCGGGGAAGACTCCCAAAGCGCTCCGTGACTTCGCCGCAATCGTCGGCGGGGGATCGCCCCGGCTCTGGACCCTGCCCTGGGTAGAGGCCTGGCGGCATGGCGACACCACGACACCGCCAATGGGCCGCGAATACCAACGATTCATCAATGACTTGGCCTCCCTGGCCACCGACAGCACACCCAGCACCACCCACTGAAAGGTCTCACCATGAACTCCTTCTCCGCACTTGCGGCAAGCGTCATCCCCAACCCCACCCCGGTCGTCCCGGCCGAGGCCGGCGGCCTGCTTACGGTCTTGAACTGGGCCTCCGGTATCGGGCTGGTCCTCGGCGTCCTGGGCGTCATCATCGTCGGCGTCGGCATGGTCATCCAGCTCCAACGCGGCGAGGGTGGCCAGGCCCTCGCCAAGCTCGGCTGGGTCCTCATGGGCTGCATCATCATCAGCGGCGCTTCCGGCATCGTCCGCGCCTTCGTCTAAAGCCAGCACCAACAACGGGAGGTTCATCATGAGCCAGTCAACAGAGAGCACCACCGAAAGCAATCCGTTCACCAAACCCGGTTTCCTCATCGCTGCCGCGCTGGTGGTCGCGCTGATCGCAGCAACCGTCATCATCTTCCTGCTCCCCAAAGGACAGGGCAACGCACAGCCAGCCCCTGCCCCGGGAGAAAGCAGCAGCACAGCCGCAGCCAGCCCCGGCACATCAGCTGCGGCCAGCAAAAGCATCTGCGGACTGCCCGCCTCGCCGGAGTCGTCATTGGGGGCGGCACCGGATACGAAGTGGGAACTCGTAGGCACCATGGCTGCACCAATCGATCCGAAAGTTGGCCCGGGAAAGTCGGACGAACAGGGCATCAGGTCCTGCTTCGCCCATACACCAACAGGGGCGCTGTACGCGGCGGTGAACCTTTGGGCGCTAGGCATCGATCCCTCCAACGAACGAGCTATTGCCGAGCATCTTGCAGCCAAAGGACCTGGCCGTGACGCTGGGATGAAAGCAACCCAGACCCCCGCGCCGGCCTCGGCCGTGAAGGTCCAGATAGCGGGCTTCAATGTCTCATACACAGCGAACCAGACCGTCGTGGAACTGGCATTCAAGGCGGACAATGGAGCGCTTGCTTCGGTGCGGACAACGCTGCTTTGGCAGGACGGGGACTGGAAGGGCGTCGTCGCTGACAATGGCGCACCCTTGGAGGAACCCCGGCAAGTCCGTGACCTTTCAGGATTCATCCTCTGGAGTGGAGCATGAGGCCTACCTGGAACCCGGTAGGGGACTGGTTTTCAGGGCTCGCGGATGACGCTATGGGCAACATGGCGAAGGCCATCCTGGAGGGCATGAGCCAGATGGTGACGACACTGTCTACCTTCTGGGTGACCATGCCCACGGTGAACCTCGCCAGTGAGGACGGAACGACGCCAAGCCCCATCGTCTCCATGGTGAACAGCGAATTGATGCCCTGGACGGTGACGCTGGCAGTTCTCGCCGTCATTCTCGGTGGTATCCGGATGATCTGGGAGCAACGCGGGGCACCGTTGAAGGATCTACTGCGATCCCTGGTCACGCTCACCCTGGTCACGGGGTTGGGTCTGGGTGTCATCTCGATTCTGGTAGTCGCCGCCGATGCCTTTTCGGCCGCCATCATCGAGCGCTCCACGAACGGTAAGGGCTTCGCTGAGTCGATGAACCTCCTGGTACTGACCGGCCAGACGGGGGTCGGGGTGTTCATCCTGATCGTCCTGGGTTTGATTGGCCTGATTGCCTCTCTCGTCCAGGTCGTGCTGATGGTGGTGCGCAGCGGCATGTTGGTGATCCTGGCGGGCATCCTGCCGACCACGGCCGCGTTCACGAACACGGAAATGGGAAGGCAGTGGTTCCAGAAGGCAGTTGGCTGGACTATTGCCTTCATCCTCTACAAGCCAGCGGCCGCCATCGTTTACTCGGTCGCGTTCCTCCTCATGGGCAGCGGCGGGAAGGACAGCTTGATCACTTCCATCACGGGCTTCACGCTGATGATCGTTGCCCTGTTCGCCTTGCCAGCCCTAATGCGTTTCGTGACGCCGATGGTCGGTGCCGTCGCCTCTGGCGGGGGAGCAGGAGCAGGGGCTGTCGTTGGCGCCATGGCCACAGGCGCCGTCTCCCTGGGCCGCAGTGGCAGCGGTAAAGGCAATGCGGCACCAACGCCAGCGAGCACGCAGAGCAGCCAGGCAGGCACGTCTCCGAAGGGCAGTGACGGCACGTCGGGTCCCAGGGGAAGCGGCGGCCAGCCGACTCCAGGGTCAACCGGTCCTGGAGGTCCGGGTGGAGCTACCAGCACCGCGACCGCCGGCACTGCAGGAGCAGGGCCCGGCGCAGGGGCAGCAACGGGAGCCGGCGGGGCAGCAGCAGCTGGTCCGGCGGGCATGGCCGTAGCTGCAGGCGCCCAAGTGGCGTCCAAGACGTCGCAGGCAATCGCAAAGACCGCGCAGGATTCAACCGGGGAGGGCCCCAGTGGCAGCAATTAATACCGAATACAAGGAACCGTCCTATGGCAACTGGCGCGTACCGCGCTCAGCCGGCTTGGGTAACCTCGGCGCTATCGGCACCGGGATTGTCATGGCCGGGCTGTTGATGGGCATCATCAGCTTCGCTATCTGGGGTCTTTTCCCGGGCCTCGCTGTCCTGGCCGTGGCCGGGGCCAGCGCTCTACTGCTGACCGTCAAGGACAAGCACGGCCAGTCCATTGTTGACCGGTTCGCCACACGGATGAGCTTCCGGCTCTCCAAGTCCTCCGGAACGAATCTCTACCGTTCCGGCCCCCTGGGCGTGACGCAGTGGGGCATGTACCAGCTGCCGGGGCTCGCCGCGAAGTCCACCCTGTACGAGTTCACTGACTCCTACAAACGGCCATTCGCCCTGCTGCACGTGCCCACCACCAGCCACTTCACCGTGATCTTCTCCACCGAACCTGACGGAGCCTCACTGGTGGACCCTGAACAGGTTGACGCGTGGGTGGCGAACTGGGGCGGCTGGCTCGCCGGCCTGGCGGACGAGGCCGGCCTGGACGCCGCGGCCGTGACGGTGGAGACCGCCCCGGATTCCGGATACCGGCTACGGAACGAAGTTGAAATGAACATAGACCCGAACGCGCCAGCCTTTGCCCAGGCGATTCTGCGCGAGGTCGTAGACACCTACCCGGAAGGATCGGCCACGGTCCGTGCCTGGGTGTCCCTGACCTTCAACGCCTCCCTCCGGACAGGATCGAAGAAGCGCACACCGGAAGATGTTGCCCGCGACCTCGCCTCCCGGATTCCTGGCCTGTCGGCCCGGCTGCAGTCCACCGGCGCCGGTATTGCCCGTCCGATGTCAGCCCAGGAACTCTGTGAAGTCGTGCGGATCGCCTACGATCCCCCCGCAGCCTTGATCATTGATGAAGCGCACGCCGCCGGCTCCCCGGTCTCCCTTACCTGGGGCGAGGTTGGCCCGACCGCGACGCAGGCAAGCTGGGATGACTACCGGCACGACAGCGCGTTCTCGGCCTCTTGGACCATGACCGGCGCACCCCGCGGGTCTGTGAACTCATCGGTCTTGTCCCGGCTGTTGGCCCCGCACGGGGACATTGACCGTAAGCGGATTTCGCTGCTGTACCGCCCGATGGATTCCGCCCGTGCAGCTGCCGTGGTCGAGCGGGACCAGAACAACGCCAACGTCCGCATCACCTCCGGGAACCGGCCGTCCGCCCGCGCCCTGGTCGACGCACGGTCCGCTGTGCAGACCGCACAGGAGGAAGCCCAGGGTGCTGGCCTGGTGAACTTCGGGATGGTCGTCACGGCCACCGTGACCGATAGGGAACGCCTCGCTGATGCTGTGGCGGCCATCGAACAGACCTCCGGTACTGCCCGGGTACTGTTGCGCCGCGCCTACGGCGCGCAGGACACCGCGTTCGCTGCATCCCTGCCGCTGGGCCTGGTCCTGCCCAAGCACAGCCTGCTGCCCTCCGAAATCAAGGACGCCCTGTAATGGCCCTCATGAAGATGTTCACCCGTTCCCCCAGGAAGGCAGCTGAGCCGGTACCGGCTGCACCGACAAAGGCTGAGCGGCACCCTCGGGAGGCCGGGCCGGGCTCCCGCGGCTGGACCGGGCGCGGCGGAGGCATGGCCGCCCTCGTCCCGTCCGTGACGGAGTACCGCGGAACGACGGTCCAGGTCTGCGGACTGTGGCCGTTCTCCTCCGGTGCATCCTCGCCCATGATCGGCGTCCCACTCGGACGCCATGAGGAAACCCAGGCCACGGTCTGCTGTGACCCGATCAGCTGGTTCCAGCGGGCACGGCTCATTTCCAACCCCTCCGCGTTCATCCTGGGCAAGCCCGGGTTGGGGAAATCCACGCTGGTGCGCCGCATGTTCCTAGGGCTCTCCGCTCAGGGTGTCCATCCGCTCGTCCTGGGGGACTTGAAGGGCGAGCACGTCAAAGCGGTCCAGGCACTCGGTGGACAGGTCATCAAGCTCGGCCGTGGCGTTGGTTACCTGAACATTCTTGATCCCGGCCAGGCCGTTGAGGTCGCGCAGCTCCTCGAGGGCAGCGACCATCACGAAGCCGCCACCCGGGTCCGGGCTGACGCTCACGGCCGCTGCCTGAACATGGTGGTCTCGCTGATCACGATCAGCCGGAACAACCCGCCCACGGATCAGGAACAGACGATCCTGGACAGGGCGCTGCGGGTCCTCGATGACAAGTTTGTAGGAATCCCTGTCCTGAAGGACCTCCTGGACGTGATTGTGTCCGCGCCGGACGAGCTGCGCCAGGTCGCACTGGACCGTGGCGACATGGCCGTCTACCTGCAGGAAACACGGGCACTGGAAGCAACCCTGCTGGGCCTGACCGGGGGAGGGAAGCTGGGAGAAATCTTCTCCCAGCAGACCACCAACCCCATGAAGCGGGACCGCGCCGTGGTCTTCGATGTCTCGAGCATCGACGGGACGGAGACGGACCTGCAGGCCGCCGTGCTGCTCGCTTGCTGGTCCTACGGCTTCGGCACTGTCAACGTCGCCAACGCCCTGGCCGACGCTGGCTTGGAGCCGCGCCGGAACTACTTCGTGGTCCTGGATGAGCTGTGGCGGGCGCTGCGCTCCGGTAAGGGAATGGTTGACCGGGTGGACGCCCTGACCCGTTTGAACCGTTCCGTCGGCGTCGGGCAGATCATGATCTCCCACACCATGTCCGACCTGCTGGCATTGCCGGCCGAAGAGGACCGGATGAAAGCCCGCGGCTTCGTGGAGCGTTCCGGCATGGTGATCTGCGGTGGTCTGCCGGCGTCGGAGATGCCGCTGCTGACCTCAGCGATTCCCCTGTCCCGGCAGGAGCAGCAGAAACTCATCTCCTGGCAGGACCCGCCCGCCTGGGACTCACGCGGAGTCGACGTCGAACCGCCCGGGCGCGGGAAGTTCCTGATCAAGGTCGGCGGCCGCCCCGGGATCCCGGTGCAGGTTGGGCTGACGTCGATCGAAACCGGAGACCACGGCGTGAATGACACCGAAACGAGGTGGCACGCCCCGGCTGATTCTCTCCTTGGGCCAGCAGCTCCGGAGCTGCCCCTGGAAGGAGGCACACCGTGAGTGCACCGAACCGTAAGGGAATGGGTCTCGGGGATGCCCTGCTGGTCTGGCTGGCTATCGGCTTTATCGTCGTCTTTGGCGGCGGGACCTACGCGGCGGCCCACATGGGTTCCCGGATGGCCGGCGTCGACGCACCACCTGTCCATCCGATTGATCTGATTGCCGGGCTGGTCAAGGGCCGGGTGCCCTGGCCCACCCAATCCACCTTTGTCGCTGCTCTCATGGCCGGCGTGATCGTGGTCCTGACCATCGTCGTGCTGGTGGCCTGGAGGAAGGGTGCGAGTAAGCGTGCCCGGGTCGATAAGGCCGCCCGGTATCTGGGGCGGGGGAAGTCCCTGGCCGCGTTCTCCGAAAAGGGAGCGAAGGCCACGGCGGAGCGCCTCGGCGTGAAGGGCACTCCGGGCATCGTGGTGGGCAGCGTGGTTTCCACGGGGCAGAAGTTCATTCAGTCCTGGGAAGACCTTAGCCTCGACATCTGGGGTCCTCGGACAGGTAAGTCGACCTCCCGGGTCATGCCCGCGATCCTGGATGCACCAGGGGCTGTCGTCTCGACCTCAAACAAGCGCGACGTGGTGGACGGCACCCGTGGCGTCCGGGTCCTGACCGCCCCGGTGTGGGTGTTTGATCCGCAGAAGATCGCCCAGGAGGAACCGGACTGGTGGTGGAACCCGCTCTCCTACGTCACCGATGAAGAGAAGGCCTACAAACTCACCCAGCATTTCTCTGTCGGTTCGCGCCTTCCGGGGTCCAAACCGGATGCGTACTTCGACCCGAAAGCCGAAGACATCCTCTCCTCGTACTTCCTCGCGGCCGCGCTGGGGGAGCTGCCCATCACCCAGGTGTATCTGTGGGTGACGGAGCAGGTCAGCCAGGAACCCATCGAAATCCTGAAAGAGCATGACTACGAGCTGCAGTACAAGGGCCTGGAGTCCACGCTGAAGCTGGCCGACAAGCAGCGCGACGGTATCTTCGGCACGGCCGAGAAGATGATCCAGTGCCTCAAGAGCAGGAACACCCTTCGCTGGGTCGCCCCGGCACGCGGGGCATCCGTGGCCGCGGATCCCCGCCGCCAGTTCAACCCTCACGGCTTCGCCGCCTCACAGGAGACGATCTACATCCTCTCCAAAGAAGGGGCCGGCTCCGCCGCCCCGCTCACCACGGCACTGACGGTGGCCATTGCCGAGGCCATGGAAGAACGCGCCGAGCGCAGCGGCGGCCGCCTGCCACTGCCGGCGCTGTTTGCCCTGGATGAGTTGGCGAACGTGGTCCGCTGGGCAGGACTGCCGGACCAGTTCAGCCACTACGGCTCCAAGGGCCTGATCGTGATGGCGATCCTGCAGTCCTGGTCACAGGGCGTTGAACTCTGGGGCGAGGCGAACATGCGGAAAATCTGGTCCGCCGCGAACGTCAAGGTCTACGGCGGAGGAGTGGCCGAAGAAGGCTTCCTCCGGGCCCTTTCGGACCTCGTCGGCGATTACAGCTATATCAACGTCTCTGTCTCTGCCGGGAAATCCGGGTCCAGCCGCTCCCGCCAGGAAAGCAAGGAGCGCATCTTCGATGTCTCCAACCTCGCCGAACTCGACCGGGGCCGCGCCGTCGTCCTTGCCTCCGGGGCACCCGCCACCCTCGTCCGCACACTGCCCTGGTACACCGGCCCGCACAAGGACGCCGTAGAGGCATCCATCAAAACCCACAGCCCCCAGCCCGAAGAACCAGCCGTACCAGTGGCGGCAGTCCCCGCGGCTAATCCCTGGGTCACGAAGTAAGGAAGCCCCCAGCCATGTCAGAAGAGCTTGGATTGTTCGATACCGACGCACCTGCCACGGGGCATGACCGGGGGAGTGATGGAGGGGGAGGGGAGAAACCGCCGGAAATCGTTTACGGGTCAGCCGAAGAGTTCCTGCATGAACAGCTCCTGCCGACCTACGTCCGCGACGTCGACGGGCGCTCCGCGAAATGGTGCACAGAGTGGTACTTCCACCCGGAAGCGGTCTCCCGCGTAGCTGCTCTCTGGCGGGCGTGGGAACACCTGCGCCTCGACCCCGCTACCGGCATGAGCGTCTGGTGGCGGGACCACGCGGACCACCACATGCGCGTTCTCCTGGACCCCCACGGCCCGTTCTACAAGTGCGACATGCAGAAGCACAGGGACCCCGAGCACCTGGAACCGAAGAAAGCCCCCGCCGCTTGGTTCCCGGATGTACGGACTCAGCGACCTTAGCGGCCGTGCCATCGAGGGAAAGTACTTGGTGGACCGACAACGGGCCCGGAATGAATCGGACGAGCACTCGACTAGAAGAGCCGGCGGCTGGCGCCCCGCCAAGCCCGGCCACCAGCCGATGCCGTTCCGGGCCGGACTTGATCGATAGGATCGAAGGCATGACTGACGCCCGTGACCTCGCCCTCCCCGCCGGGTACTCCGACCTCCTCGGCGAGCTCAAGAACCGCGTCCGCGCCGCACGCGCCAAGGCACTCCGAACCGTTAATACCCAGCTCATAGAGCTGTACTGGTCCATCGGAAATGACGTAAGTGCACAGCAGGACAGCCAGGGCTGGGGGAGTGGTGTTATCAAAAGACTGGCCGAGGACCTCCGTGCTGAGTTCCCCGAGATGAAGGGATTCTCTCCCCGGAACCTCCAGTACATGACCACCTTCGCCAAAGCTTGGTCGGGGACCTCAATTGCGCAACAGGCTGTTGCGCAATTGCCATGGGGACACGTCACCGTGCTACTGGACAAGGTCAAGAGCCAGCAGGACCGGGACTGGTACGCATCGGCGGCGGCCGACTACGGGTGGTCCCGAAACGTCTTGATGAACATGATCATGAACAAGACCTTGGAACGCACAGGAGCAGCACCCTCGAATTTCGCGCAACAGCTTGTTGCGCGAGACTCCGAGCTCGCTCAACAGGTGGCAAAGGACCCGTACAACTTCGAATTCCTCGGCCTCTCCGGTGAAGTGGCGGAACGCGACCTCGAAAATGCCCTCACCAGCAGGATCACCGAAACCCTCCGCGAGCTGGGCCCAGGATTTGCCTTCGTCGGCCGGCAGGTCCACTTCGATGTTGAAGGGGACGATTTTTACGTAGACATGCTGTTTTTTCACATCGAGCAGCTCCGGTACGTCGTCATCGAACTCAAGACCGGCAAGTTCCAGCCCGAATTCGCCGGGAAACTCAACTTCTACGTCGCCCTCGTGGACGATGTGCTCCGCCGCGACCACCACAACGAAACCATCGGCATCCTCATCTGCGGCACCAAAAATGACCGCAGCGTCCGGTACAGTCTCGGCCGGTCCACCTCACCCATGGCCGTCGCCGCCTACACCTATGACAAGCTTCCACAAGCCGAGCAACAGGCACTCCCCAACGAGGGACACATCGTTGCCGCCCTCGAATGGGCCGAACCGGACACCGAGTTGATACAAACTGACTAGAAGAGCCTCGCCGATCGACATGTGCTGCCGCTTAGATCGTGTTTACAGGGGACATTGCGCCCTCCGGTTCTTCACAGGAATTTATAAGGTTCAGGTATGCATAATGAACCGAAGCTCCGGTCAACCGCTATTTGACCGGAGCTTCGCCAATTGAGGGTGTCCCGGTCGCACCTCAGTCATTGACCGCGGCCCTTCTGACGGTGGGCGGCGGGCCGGCTGGCGGTGGTGAACAAACCCTACTTCTGTCAGATTTGCATCTGAGACTGCCCAGCATGAGTGTGCAGGAATCGACTCTTGGAACCTATCCTGACGTTGTTTGTGGGACTTCCTGACGTCAGGTTTAGGTGTACGCCGGGCTGTAAGTACTTCACCTCCGAAATCGAAATGCGAGGCGATGGACGGGCCGCTTGTATGATCCGGGAGTGGATTTGATTGTTTGCGCCGATGCGCTTTGGATTTCTTGTGGCACCTGGGCCTCAATGTGGAATGGTTCGATAGGGGCATTGGTAGGTGCAGCAGTTGCCGCCTATGCCATCGTCAAGACGATCCGAACCCAGCGGAATCTGTTTCAGATCCAGCTGTCGCGAACCTACACGGCAACTCAGCTCGCTGACCACCGGCGGAACGTGGAGTTGAACAAGCAGCTAAAGGCACAGAGGGAGGACGTAACTCTGCAGCTTGCGTTCCAGGCTGCAGAGGCTTCCCGACAACGCGAACGTGAGGCCATCACGGCCCTCGTAGCTACCGGCAACGCATTCGTGAAGCGGTTTGAGCATGGGCGTGAGGGCATAGAAGAGCTCATATTGCGGGCCGACTCTGCCGTAGTGCGGTGGCGAATGGAACTGAACCACCGTGGCTTGGCTGAAGAGATATGGGCTTGGCCCCACCTTCTCGGGACCCTTGCCCTGCAGTTAGCCGATATGTTGGAACCCGGCGCAGAGCAGGACCAAGAGGGCTTCCTTGCTGCTTTCGATTCCCTGAATGATGCAACAGCTGAGCTGCTGCTCGTCGCGTTGTCTTGGCCTTCAGCATCACCCGAATATCGCGATGAACTGGCAGCCACACTTGTCTCAGTCCGTGAGAAATACGAAGTCACCTCATCCGAGCCGACCAGACTTTAGCTCGGAAGAACCCTTTCGGTCAGGTCCCCGGAGAGGGACAACGCGTGACAGACGCAACGCCCACCTAGCGGTGCTGAAAGAACGCTTGCCCGAAGCTTGGTCTGGATCGGCCCTGAAAGGACGGACACCCGGATGGCTATATCGACTTTGTCCCGTAAGTTGCTTTGGGGTCGCTCGGCGAGCCATTGTGCAATGCCCTCGTGCCGTAGAACGCTTGCCCATCAGTCCGACTTCAACGCTGATGCCGTTCTGATAGGCGAAGAGGCCCACATTGTGGCAAAGAGCCCCGATGGACCCCGCGGCGAATCCCCCCTATCGCCAGAACAGCGTGATGAGTACAGCAATCTCATACTGCTCTGTCCGACTGACCACGCCCTGATAGACAAGGCCCCGGAGGACTTCTCCGTTGGTTTTCTGTTGGATATGAAGACGCAGCACGAGGCATGGGTGAAAATCACCCTCGGGGCAGCCTCCAACTCCGCCGATGAGAAGTGGGCAGCTTTGGTCGATACTCTGACCGCCCGGTTGAGCCTGGATACATGGCACAAGGATGTGAGCGCGGTACTCAGCGGCGGCGAAGCAAGCATGTCTATCTCAACCGAAGAACGATTGCGTGCCTGCTTGCATTGGATTGCCACACGGCCGTGGCCGAAAGGGTATGACGACCTGCGAAAGGTGATCGAGACTATCGGGCACTTTCTAAATGAGCTACTGAGTACCTTTTCCCAACACGCCGATCCGGACCGCAGTGGCGATCGGCTCCGCTTCAAGGCCTTTTATAAGATACCCATTTGGAACGACGATCTATATCAATCACTTCTCAATGAATACCAAGAATGCCGGGAATATTTAGCCGATATTGTCCTTGAGTTAACCCGATATGTGAACTTGTTCAGTGATGTTGTCAGAGATGAAATTGACCCTGATTTCAGGAACGAACAGGGTTACGCAACCCTCATTATTGAGGGGGAAATTCTTCGTTTCGATACCTACGTCCCTCGGTTCACCGAGGAAGAGGTATCTGAGATCAGCGAGTCCGTGAATCCATTGAAAGACTTCGCCGAACACCGCTTAGTGCGAAGTCCCCGTTTCTCTTGGTAATAGGACGCAAACGGCAAAGTTTACCCAACGATACTTCTGCGTACCAACACTTCAGGCTATGCATAGTTCCGTCCGCATTGTGCGCAAGAGCACCCGGACGTAGCAACTGGCAGACACCTGATTGATTCATCTGGTGCGATACGCAGAGTACAGCCTTACGTAACCTCCGCTATCAGCGAGGTGGTCCAGTGGGGGAGTTGGGCTCCATGCCCTGCTTGGTGCCGTCAACGGCCTACGTTTTCATTCGAGCTCAAGACCGGAAATGTTCCAGCCTAATTACGCCGGTAAGCTCTAACCTGGAGAGAATTGGCGGCTTCGGCGGGCTTAGTTCATTCCACAGTATCGGTTGTCAGCTCTCTATATGCAGCCTGGGTGCGCTGTATGACAACGTACAGCAACCCTATGAGGTGTGCCCCTAGTGCCACCACGATCATCGACGGCCATAGTTCGAGGCGGATGGGGCCAACGGCTGGAAGGGGCGCCGTGACGGTGGAAACAACGACGGCCAGGGTGAAAGCTAGGGAGACGAGCGCCGAGTATAAGACGTTTTGAAATAACTCGTCTACAAGGCGGGGCAGATTAAGGCGTTCCTGGACCCGGGGGTCGTGGGTAATTTGCAGCCGAAGCTGAAACACGAAGATCATCAGCGCAAAAAGGAAGCCGGCAAGCACAGCTGTGCCTGCAATGAGTTCGGCGACGCCAGAAAGTCGCCAGTCGAATATGAAGGCCAGAACTGCCCCCGCGATCGGAGGAAGGTATGCCGGCAGCACCAGCCCCCACACGAGGACACCTGTCCGGTGATGCCGGAACGTGTGGAAGTGGTTCAAATGCTGCCTGTCCTGCTCGAGGTTAGGCGTGGGGATGATCCCATTTGCCATCAGCGTTGACCCCCAGCCAGTTAGTTTGCTCCCATGAAGGCTGCCACGTGAACCCATTCGCAGTGTAGTAGGTCTCGGCTTCGCGGAACACCCGGTAACGGAACGTCGAATTGTCCAGCGATGGCTGGCCGTCATCGCTCAACAAAATCCGTACGCTAGGAGTCTTCTCCTTACCTACGACAAATTTCTTGGTCTGCTCGCCCTTCTGCAGTTCGATAACGACTTCCACATCGTCATCGTCGGCAAAACCCAAATATTCGGTCATTTTGAGGCTGCGGTTCATAACCGCGTCCCTCAGCCAGCGCGGGAAATACTTGACACCGGATTCTGGGACCAGTTCCTGCCGCAGGGTACCTAGTGGAACCGTGTGTGTTGTGGTTGATCCAGCAGCAATGTTCGACCGCCATTTCCGGGCCGTTGTCTTGATCTGGCTCAGTTCAGCATCCTTGCGCCACGCATCAGCTTCTACGACTGTTTCGGTGGGGAAGTGGTGTAGCTCACCGAAGTCGGCAATGAGAGCGTCCTTGAAGCGTTCAACTACGCGGGCCCCTCCACCGCTTATCCCCTCCCGCTCGGTGCAGAAGATGCCTGTCTTGGACTTCGGTGGGACGACAAAGGCCATGCGAGTCATGATGGTTGCGGAGTGGTCATCAGACCGTTCATGTTCCACGCTGTGGTCGGTGATGTTGAACGTCTTACCTACACTGCCGTAGTGGCCAAACTCGACGTCTACGAAAACTGCACACCCCTGAGCATGGATGTTTGTGATGAGGGTGTACCGCTTTTTCACGGGGTCGAGAAGCTTATTGGGATCCACTGAGTTGACGTACTCATGAAACATCGTCAGCAGTCCGAACGGTGAAAAGTCGTCCAGCGGCGCCGTGGCCCGCTTCTTCTCTCGTTTGAACTGCAGCGTGGTCAGTCCCAGAGTCCTCTTCGGCACGGTCAGGTCCCCAATCTTTGTTTCAGTTTTAGGCGCAGGCATTCTGGCACGAGCGGCTCTTGGTTGTTGCAGAAGGATCTGTTCTCGCCGTATGGACCTGGCCAACTGACTGAGCCTACTCTGGCTCTTTCAGGTGGTCGTCAGTTTTTGCCGTCGACGAGTTGGCTTCTCTGTCAAATCTGCCATACGGAACACCAGATTCCTAAGCAGAGAACCGTTTGGTGAGGCGACGCAACCAGGGTTACCTAGGGCCTAAATTGCCGATGATTTTGTTCTAACAAACTGACAACCTTACATAATCTTCATTATCGGCGTTCAAAAACGGGTGGGGGAGTGGCCGAAAAAGGGGCTGCTCTTGGCCTCAGGCCGGGTCGTTTCTTCGCCCCAAATGCCGGGATCAGAACTGGTCAGCCAGGCACGCTCAAGCATCCCGGCGACCAGCCGTTCGGCCGTTTTTCGTCTGAATGGCTTCCCAAAGCTGGCCATGGCCAAGGCATTTCGGAGGGTTGTCGCGTCCCGCCACAAGTACCTGTCATCGTCGAGTTCAGCCCTGACCAAGTAGCCGGCTTCCTCCATGCGCCCGAAGGCGGCGTTGGCGTCGTCGATGCGGTTCCTGGTGAGCAAGCTGTCGGCGACGTCTTGGGCGAACGTGCCGCCACGGAAGAAACGGACCAGGCTCCGTGCCACCAGCGGGCGACTACAGGAGTTCCTAAATCTACCCTCGCCCGCGACTAAGGCATCAGCCGGTGAACGGTCTACCAGTACCTCCGTCACGCCAAGCCTGCGCAGGACCCCTCCCCTGCCGGTGACGGGACTGCCTCAGTATTAGGCATCCAGCTCAACAACGACATCTCCATTATTGGCGTCCGGTTTGGACTCTCATTTGAGAAGAGAGTCACGCATTTGGCAACGGCAATTAACCGTATGAGCGGACTCATGAGCTCCATCTTCACTACATCCACTCCTGTGGCTTTCTCTGCCATGGTCACTTCGTGCTCGACTGCGCTTTCACCTTCGGTAGTCGCCCGGGTTCCGCTCACAGCACGGATCGACGAAGGCGAATTAGGGTAAGCAAGTCGGTGCTCTACAGGCTGGAGAGCGGGAACCGTCGTATCGAATGCTCCCGAACATCCAGCATTTTGCGTTCGCGGGTATCCGTGCGGATCCAAGCCACGCCCAGGTGCGGGGCTGATGCCTCGACTGTGCCTCGCCAATGCCCGATACCTCGTTGGTCGAAGGCTTCGACCCGATCGCCCTCGACCAGCGTTGTCAAGAGCTCGATTTCAGTTGTAGCTGGTTCGCTTTTCAGGGTGCATTCCTTTCGCGCAGGAATGCGGAAATTCACCATGTAACCTTCTCGAGTGTGGTGCCGCAGGGAACGCTGCGGCTCAGGCTTACTATGAAGGTGTTGGGCCCACTGCGGGTAACCAGGATGCCGCACTTGGCAGTCTTCGCCCTGGTCGAGAGCTGTTGCACTGCCGTCTCAAGCGTTCGGTCCATTATCGAGCGGTCCCATATTTTCAGCGTTACGGAGTTGGCGGTTGCAAAGGTCATTTCTGGGTGCTTTCATTCATGCGTTCGGATGTTGAGTTTTCGCCGGGCAGAGCGCCGGAGCAGACCAGCTCGGGCTCGCGGTCAAAGCCCGAGTAGTGGTGACCATATTGGCTGGCCTCTGGCGCTGTTGCCGAATGTCGGCCACTCGCCTCACGTTGAGGCCGCCGGAACGGTGAACCGGCTATTGAGTAAATTTCACGACGGCGCAACCGATAGCGAGCTGCTCTCCTAGATGGAATGCTGCGATGCATGGATAAGCGCCTGAGCTTCACTCCAATAGGTGCGAACAATTGAACGGCGAGGTTTCGACGTTTTACCACGGCAAGCCAGGTCTCCTCATAATGTCCGGACGAAGCTCAGCGGCCTAAAAGGAGCTCTAGCTCATCGAGGGCTCAGCCGTTTGTGGATTCAGGCGAGCACACGAACTCATTAAGGGCGACCCATGCAGGCCGCTCGATGTCGACCCGCGATTCCGTTGAAATCCTGAGCTTGCCTTTGAATTTCAGCAAAACTTGCGGTGAGAGCCTGGTCTCAGCGAGGTGGTGCCTGATGCGACCAAGGGTATTCGACACGACGGAATTCACCTGACCAGATTCTCATTCGTTGTCCTTTCCAAAATGTAGTATCCCGCCTTGTCAAAGCCCGTCACGGTCCATCCGGAGAGCATTCGGGTGCCTAATTCGCTTCGAAGGACCAGCCTCCATGCCCGGGCCATCGTGGGGTCCGAATGGCGCATGCTTTCAATGTCCGTGGGGATCTGCAGTGCAACCCTGTCTTCCTGCGAGGTGCGAACTATGGGTTCTTCACGGTCACCCACCTTCAACAGGACCGGTGTACCCTCAGCAGAGACCGGCTCGGATGGGTCACGGGTCACGGGCCATGCAACCAGCATCCTGTCGCTGGGTTGGCCCGCATTAACCTCGTCGGTCATCTTGCCATAAAAGTCCACTAGGTATTCGCTGGCAAAGGCCCCGAGTCTGGCAATGTTGAAATACGCGTTGCGGGCTACAAGGGGGTCAAAGGTCCAAGTGATAGTTTCGATATTTCTGGCACGGCACCAACTGCGTTGGTGTTCCTTTAGAGCCCCGCCTATGCCCTGGCCGGCATATTCAGCCTTCACCCCGGCTATATGGGAATGGAGTGTTGCGCCTTGGGGTGCGGCGAAGAACCCAACACAAGCTGCAACTATTTCCTCGCCGTCATAGACGCCCACCACATAGTTTTCGGCGTGAGCTAGTGCAACCAGGAGTGCCGGCTCAAAATGTCGGCTACCCTCGTCGCGCCAGACGGTGGCCAGCAGGGCGGTGACCTGCAACATTTCCTCTAGAGCGTGCAACTCGCGGAATTCCAGTGTAGTCAGGGCGCTGCGGCCCGTGGTGCTTTTCATGACACAACACCGTTCGAGAGCACTGCTTCAACCAGCCCCGCGATCAGGGCGGTTCGTTCCGGCATTCGCGCAGGGATCACGTGCTCATCGTGGGCATGGGCGCCTCCCCCAACCGCCCCAAGCCCGTCAAGGGTGGGTACGCCCATCCCTGCGGTAAAGTTCCCGTCCGACGCGCCTCCCACATGTACGGAGCCCACCAGTCCCAAACCCAGTTCCGCTGCCACGCTCTGCGCCAACGCCAAAACAGGGGCGGACATACTCTCCTCCAAAGGCACCCGATTGATTCCTCCTAGCAGTTCCAGCCGGGCACCGGGGAGTACTGCGGCCAGGCTCCGCAATGCGTCGTCCACTCGTGCTTGTTCCTCGCCGGTCCAGGCACGCACGTCGATGCTCAACGTGCCGGCCGCGGCCACAGTGTTGGTGGTCGTTCCAGCGTTCATGAGTGTCGGTGTCACCGTGGTGTCCCGGTCTGGATCGGCCAGAGCCCCGATCTGGAGAACCTGATGTGCCAGTTCGACGACAACGTTGACCCCTTTTTCCGGTTCGAGCCCGGCGTGGGCAGCCCTGCCCGTCACCTTCAACTCGTAGATCGACACACCCTTGCGGGCAGACTTGAGCAACCCACTGCCAGCTGATGCCTCCAAAACTAGGACTGCCGCACATTCTCGCGCCGCTTCCTCAATCAAGGCACGCGACGTTCGGGATCCCGTTTCCTCGTCCCCCGTGACCAGCAATTGGACACCAGCAAGGCCCAGCCCACGCATTTGGAGCGCACGGAGGGCGTACAGCCCTTGAATTATTCCTGTCTTCATGTCAAAACTTCCGGGGCCACGCAGGACGGTTTCGCCGTCCACCATGTCCAGTCTGCTAACAGGCCCGCTGCCCCAGGAGCCCAAGGGCCAAACCGTGTCATGATGGCACAGCAGCAGGACCTTGTGTCTCGGCAAAACGGCGGTGTCCTCAAATTTCCAGGACAGGTGGGGCACGCCGTGGAGGTTTATGCGCTGTGGTGCACGCCCAAGAAGTTTGGTTCCCAGCGCGGCCACGACGTCGGCGCTACGGCCCATGGCCTGAGGGTCACTGGTGGGAGATTCGGTTTCCACTAGCACTCGCAGGTCGGCCAGCATATCCGGCAGCAACTCATGGAACCCGGCTCTGAGGGTGTGTGGGGCAAGTTGCGACCCCCCGACCTTATTCATGGTGGGATACCAGGGGCTCGGAACGGGCACCAAAGTGGACCAACGGAGTCGACCTCGGCGCTGCAACGCTGAGGCAAGGTGAATCGAGGGAGTCAGGTACATGTGCACTCATATGGTTATCACCGACTCTGACTAGTCTGTTCGTTTTGGATGCTGATGCTCCTTGCAGGCCACTAGTGTTGTGTGTCATAATTTGCGATGCTCCGGTCACGCAAGTGAGTGTATGGACAATTCCGGCTGCGTCAGGACTGACGGCGCGAGCGGACAACACGCTCATCTCGGCTAGATCGTGGAGCCTAAAAAGATGGTTCAAGTCGGGTTCCTCACTTGACAGGAATGGTAAATGTTGGTTCTTGGGTACTCTCAAATAGTGGCCGCCCTATCTGAGGCACGGCCGCCAACAACTGCTGCGTATAGTCGCTCGAGGGGTTGTTCAATACCTTTCCTGAGCTGCCCTGCTCTACAATGAGCCCGGACTTCATGACCACCACGTCGTCACACAGGTATCGCACCACGGCCAAATTGTGGCTGATAAAGAGCATGCTGAACCCCATCTGACCCTGCAATGCCTTAAGTAGATTCAGCACCGATCCCTGGACAGAAACATCAAGAGCGGAAGTGATTTCGTCCGCCAGGATAACTTGTGGCTCCGCCGCAAGTACCCGGGCCAAGGCCACACGCTGGCGCTGTCCCCCTGACAGCGTGTCAGGTAGATCCTGAGCCCGTTCAGGCGGCAATTTCACGGCCTGAAGTAGGCCGGCGATTCTTTCCTTGGATTGGCTCCTGGTTAGCCGGGCTCTGCTGCGTAAAGCTGCTGTCTCCAGCGCTTCCGCTAAGGACTGGCCAATAGTCCGCCGTGGGTCCAGACACGCGTACGGGTCCTGGAATACCATCTGCACTGTTCTGCGCAGCCGGGCCGCAGCTCCCCGAGCATGGGAAATTTCCTCGCCTCCCAGCAATATGCTTCCTGCTACGGGTTCACACAACCCAACGGCGACGCGCGCCACAGTTGACTTACCTGAGCCCGATTCCCCCACCAAACCCACAATGCGCCCGGCCGGGACAGCGAAGCTGACGTTGTCCACTGCCGTAAAGGCGTTCCGTCCGCGTCCAAACCGTACCGTGACGTTTCGAAATTCAAGTTCGCTCATGCGTCGGCCCTCAAGATCTCTGCCGAGAAGTCCAAGCCTTCCGGGATGGTGGGCATGGGTAGGGTCCTGTCAGTGTCCATATCCGGGACCACGGCCATCAGTGCTCGGGTGTAGGGATGTCTGGATTTTCCGGCCAAGAGGTCCTCTGTGGCAATATTCTCAACAACTTCGCCCTGGTACATAACAAGAACCCTGGTGCACAACCCCGTGACGACGGCCATATCATGGGAGATCATGAGAATGGCTGTACCCGTCTCAAGGTGCAATTCGTGCAGAAGGCCTAGTACTTCCCGCTGCACTGTTACGTCAAGAGCTGTGGTCGGTTCATCGGCGATGATCAGCGATGGGACGCCCATCAGGCCCATGGCCATCATCACGCGTTGACGCATCCCCCCTGAAAGCTCATATGGATGCTGCCGGACGCGCTTCTCAGCCAACCCAATCTTTACGTCCTTCAACCGATCGATGGCCTTTGCCCAGGCCATCTTGCGCGTTAGGCCGCCGTGTAGATAGCCGACTTCCGCCACTTGCGTGCCAACTTTCAGTGATGGGTTTAGGGAGGACATCGGGTCCTGGAAGACCATGGCAAGACCCGTCCCCAACAATTGTTGGACTCTCCTGGCGGAAGTTGTTCTTGGGCGGTGCTCGCCGCTAAGAAGCTCTACCCCGTCGAACGTCACTCTTTCCGCATTGACCTTGAGCGGAAAGTCCAACAGACCGGTTGCCGCCATGCACGTGAGGGACTTTCCCGATCCTGATTCACCAACGATGCCAACGAGCTCTCCTCGGCCCACTGAGAAGGAAACACCCTTCACAGGCTCAAACCAGCCGGTGATGGTGGGCACGGCAACGTTGAGGTTCTCCACGGTGAAGACATCAGCGGAGGAGGGAGAGATCCCAGCGACTCCCCGCCCCCGCGCAGCGGTCCCAGCTGTCCACTTTGGTAGCCGCGCGACGGGACCAGGGTTGACGCCCAACCCCCTAGCAATCAATTCCCCTGCCAGGGTGAAAACGACTCCTGCGAAGACCACTGCTGCCCCGGGCGCCAACGCGGTCGCGGGGTTGACGAAGATTCTAGAGAGCCCTTCATTGAGCATGCGTCCCCAGTCGAATTCCGGCGGCTGCACGCCAAGTCCAAGGAATGAGAGGCTCGCGAAAGCAATAAGTGCCCCACTTGCGGTCACGGAGGCATTGACAATCAGCGGTCCGTAAATATTAGGCAGAACATGCCGGAAGACGACCTTGAGCTTCCCGACTCCCAAGACACGGGCGGCCGCGATGAAGTCACGTCCCAGGATGGCTGATGAAAGCGTGTGCGTAAGGCGCGCGTAAGCCGGAACAATGGCCATGCCGATGGCCAGAACGGCTCCCCAGCTGCTCTGCCCAAAGATCACCGACAGAAAGATGGTCAGCAGCAGGCTGGGAAAGGCAATGGCAAAATTGAACGATGCCACCACGGCCCGGCCGAGGGCTGGGCGAAGTACGGATGGCAGCAGCCCAAGTGATACCCCGGCCACCACACCGAAGCAACTGGCGGCTAATGCCATTGCCACCGACAGACGCGATGCTGTCATGGTGCGAGCAAATACATCTCGTCCGCCAGCGTCGGTGCCGAAGAGGTGCCCCGGGCTGGGTGGCTGGGACAGTGCCAAAAGATCGGTTGCCATCGCCGATATTCCCCAAATTACCGGCCCAAAAATGACAGCCCACGCTACCACCAGCAGTCCAAACGTTGCAGCGATTCCCGTCGGGGAAATGATGGCGTTGCGCCAGCGCCCGGCGCGATTTATCGACATGTCAGCTGTCCTTAATGGTGGATCGGGGATCTAGGAGGGCCAAAAGGATGTCCACAATCAGGTTGATCAGCAGCACAATCACCCCGTAAACCACCACCAACGTTTGCGCTAGAGGATAATCCTTATTAATTATCGAATTCACGATCGTCATACCAAGGCCCGGCCAGGCAAAAATGGTCTCCACCAACACGGTTCCGGCGATCAAGGAGCCCAAGAAAAGACCTGCAATCGTCAGGGTGGACGTCATGATGTTCGGCAGAGCGTGGCGCAGATACACTCGCATGGCCGGCATTCGCTTTGCTCGAGCCGTGCGCATGTAATCCTGCTCTAGGACCCCTAGAGCTTCGGAACGCACGATGCGGGTCAAAGCTGCTGCACTTCCCAGGGAAAGTGCAGCCACCGGCAGGACAAATGACGACGGTCCGCTGCGTCCTGCGACAGGAAAAATTTGAGCATTGACGGCAAAAACGTAGATCAGGCCGACGCCGAGTAGAAATTCCGGGATGACCGCCAGCAAGCCCGCCGCGGTGTTGAACCCCAGCTCTGTTGCCCGGCGTCGTCCGCCGCGGGTCAGTGCAGCAGCCCCCAGCCCTAACGGTATCGCCACCACAAGAACCACCAGCACGGTGAGGAAGGCAAGCTGGAGGGTGGCCGGCAAGCGGGTGGCCACCACATCGGCAACCGGCATGCGCAGGCTGATGGAGTTACCTGGATTGCCCGTGAGCAGACCTGACCAGAAATGAAGATATTGGATCAGCAAGGGTTGGTCTAACCCCAGCTCATGTCGACGTGACGCGACCGCTTCCACGGTCGCCGTGGCGCCCAAGGACGTCCGGGCAGGGTCGCCCGGAATTAATTGAAGCATCAGGAATGCCACGGTCACCAGAACAACCACGGCCACCACGAAACGGCTACTTCGGCGGACGGCGAAAAGTCCACGAGATCCGGGGGCGAAGTATTTGCCCCAAGCAGGTCGACGCTGTGACTGTGTTTTGATCTTCTTGGCAGTGTCCGCCGCAGGAGAGGATGGACTCATTGTCAGGCCCGATTCACTTCAAAAGGCGGACGCTCGGCCCGATGAATGAGTCTTTAAGGCTCAAGCTGGCTTTCGCCAAGTATGTCGAGAGGGTGGTGGTCGCGAACGGAACCACATCGGCGGAACTGAAGAGTGCGGTTTCTGCCGTGCCCCAGGCTTTGCAGGCCTGATCTCCCACCAGTGTGGATGCATTTTTGACTTCCGCTTCGTAGCGGGTGTTGTGAATGCTGGCAAAGTTGGTACCAGCTGCGGGGGCCGCACCAGAGACGAACGGAACAATGGTGTTAGGGGTGCTTATACCCACAGGTACCCAAACGATATCCCAAGACCCGTTGTCGGCGCCACCGAGAATCTTGGCGACGACCATGTTGGAATCACCGCCAGCCAGGGTGATCGTGACGCCGATCTTAGCCCATTGTTGCTGAGCAAATTCTGCAGCAGCAGTCGTGGTGTCATTGAGGATCTCGTACAACAACGTGAGCTTCAATTCCCTACCGGCCTTGCTCCGCTTTCCGTCGGCCCCCGTCTTCCAACCAGCTGCATCCAGTTTCTCCGCCGCAGCCGCGGCGTCGAACGCCGGCAGCGCATTCGTGGTTGTCATGGTGCACGCCACTGGATCAGCGGTGGAAAGTTGGTCTGCGCGGGTACCCTTGCCTGCAGTCATCACCTTGGCTACGTTATCCAGGTCGAGCCCTTCGGTCAGGGCAATGCGTACCGCCGGATCCTCAGTCGGCTTACCGGTCATCTGGTTGTAGAACATCTCCCCCCTGATGCTGTGCGTCGTGAACGCAGAGAGGCCGGCGGCCTTGACGCGAGCCTCATCAGGCCCATTGATTGCGGCAATGTTGAGCCCCCCGGAAAGTAACAGGTTCGCAGCGGCGCTCTCGCTGGGCACGATCTTAAAAACGACCGTTGCAGGCACTCCTGGCGTCTCCGAGGTCACGGTGGCATCAGGGCCCCAGCTGTAGCCACTGCGGCGCTCGAGTGTGTAGTGGTCGTTCGCTGTGGCTTCTTTGAGGACGAAGAGGCCGGTCCCGGCAGACTTGTCCGTTACGGAGGTCGGCTCCTTGACCGCGGACTCGCAAGCAATATTCAACGTGGAGGCATTCGCCAACAGAAACGGCGAGGGTGCAGGCGTTGCCAGGGTCACCACGCCGCTGCTGTTATCCGCGGTGGCCGTGAGATCTCCTGGGACATAAACATCCCGTAGCGGTGAATTGTTGTCTTTTGTAGCCACAAAATTGAAGTTGTCTGCCACTGTTTGAGCCGTCAACGGCGTACCATCTGAGCAAGTTATGCCGGATTTGAGCGTGAATGTCACTTTCGACGGTGCTTCGGTCCAAGACTCAGCCAACCATGGCTTGAATTGACCAGAGGCAGGGTCCTGATATGTCAACCTGTCGTACAGAAAATTCAGAACACTCCTAGCATCAGTTGAGACCGTCATCAGCGGGCTCAGGCTGCCAGGATCACTGACCATAGACGTAGTAAGTGTGCCATTTATGGCAAAATTGTCGGGTCCCTCGGTCTTTACCGCTGAACCGGTGCCGCCACTGCATGCTGATAAGAACAGCGCGGCACAGATGGTTAGTGCACCCACTGTCGTTGTCTTCTTTATCATTCTTCCTCCAAGCCAGTGCGGGCTCACCCGGCCATGCCGGGGAGTGAGCCGGATGCATCAATGCCCAACCGACGATACTTCAAGTATGGCGTTGACAATGGATCACTTCTCTGGTGGATTCGACATTACTTCATCAAAAAAATGTCGAAATCACCAGTAGCCGCTCGGCTGTGTCTCTTCCATCCCTACGATTCGGACTGGAACGGTATCGGGGGCTCGTAGCAACTCGGCACCTCGCATGGGGCAGAACCAGGAATCCACTAATCATGTCCAATCCAGTTTGAGTGCAGCGCGCGAATACCGCTGTAAGTACCAGTAGGAGTAGTTCCGGGCCGATGGGTCTCGGTCGCGCCAGTCGTTCACCCCGTTCAGAGGCTCGAGTTTGGCCGTGCACGAGAGCGCCCGTGAGAACGGTGAGGTGACGCGGTCTGCTCCGGGAAGGGCTGCATTCGGGACTGCCCCGCTTTCGTTGACTTCTTGTCCTAGCGAGCTTGTGCTCGTGGAAGGATGTTGACCATGCCCACGGCTTACGGGGCGGAGTTCCGCCAGCATGTTATTGATGCGGCCCGCAAGACCGAGGCGCCGCTGGCGCAAATCGCGAAGGATTTCGGCCTTCGGTCACGACGCTGACGCGCTGGATCGCCATTGCCAAGCGCAAGGAAACCGGGGCCGGCCCGGCAGTGGCGGAGTCGGCCGAGATGCGGGAGCTGAAGAAGCGCAATCGTTTGCTTGAGCAGGAGAATGAGATTCTGCGCCGGGCTGCTGCCTATCTGACCAGGGACATCAACCCCAAATGATCTACCGCTGGTCACGGACCTTGCCGCCCTATTTTCGGTTGGCGTTAACAGACGGTCTTCCGTGGCGGTGACCTGCAGGGTGTTAAAGTTCAGTAAGCAAGGCTATTACCAGGGAGAGCGAACCCGGTCACGGAACGGAACTGGGCCGACGCGCCCTCGTCAACGCCGCCCGGGACATCCATGCCGACGACCTGCATTCGGATACCGTTTCATCGCCGAAGAACCCCCGGAGAATGGCATCACGGCCGGCGAGAACAGGGTCCAGCGCTTATGCAGAGACCACGGCATTTGGTCGGCATTCTCGAAGAAACGCGGCCTGAACCGCGGAAGGACCCTGTCGCCATCCAATCCCAGCTTCAGGTCCTTCCCGCCGAACTAGGGCCTAGCCAACCATCCGGGCAGAGCTAAACAATTCCACGAATCAACCCACGCAGGCGTCCTGATATCTCTCCCGGGGGCGGCCCATTTCGGGGATGCCTGCACGTGGACTAAGGCACGGCAGGAGGCAGGTCAAACAACCGCATTTGAAGCATCAGGGCAAACCGTTGGTCTGCGTCGTCCAGGTTAATCCCGCTAATGCCCATCAAACGCTTCAGTCGCAGCCTGAAGGTGTTTTGATGAATATGCAACGCCATCGCCGCCGCGGAGACATCACCAAAGTGATCAAGCCAAGCAGCCAATGTCTTGACGAGTTCGCTGGAGTGGGCCCGGTCATAGATCTGTAGTTTAGCCAAGGGGCCCGTAACCTGCTGCTCGCTGGCCGCCAACGAATCACGCATAGACAGCATTAGAGATTCGACTTGTACCTCATCCCCGCTGGCCACAGACTCAGACGGTCTATAGCGTACTGACTCAAGACGGTCGGAAGCGCCCGCACCCCTTCTCGACAATAGGACCCGCAGGGCAGAGTCCGCCTGTGAACGAGATCGGTTCAAACGACCAGCCGAAGCAACGGGCGTCCCCACGCCCACCAACAGTCCATCCCGATTCAATGCCTTCACCAAGTCTCGTGCAAGGCGCAGCCCCCCATCTACCCCAGAAGTCCCCGGCTCCAAGGGCAAGACCGCATACACGCGACCACCCACCCTCGCCACCGTGGACAAGCGACTGGCTGAGTACAATCGCAGGCCGATGGCAGCAGCAAGTCGGTCAAGTTCGGCCTCGGAGTCCGCGGTTCCGGCGTCTCCAATAGGGCCTTTACGTCGAAGTGCCGCGGCCAGAACCACTGTGGCTTGACCTACAATCCCAATTCGGGCTGCCGCATCTTCAGCCCCGGAGCCGCCCTCCAAAAGCATGACCAATAGACCGTGACGTAGTTGCGCCGAAGCATCGGCCGCAGTACGGGCCCGCAGCATGCTCAAGGCCACCATGTCGGCAGCTTCACTCAACGCCCGATTCTGAAGCGAGCTGAGAGGGTTCTCCACAACTCCCCAAATTGACCCCAACAGTTCATTGCCCGCACGGATCCGCATGCCGATTCGAGGGCGGATGCCCGGACCAATCGATGACAAATAAACCGGTTCAGGCGAGTCGTAGATTGACTTGAAGGCACCAATTTCTCGCAACATTTGGGCGTATTCAACCGGCACCTGGTGACTGAGGACTGACTGTTTCCGAGCGTCATCGGCGGCAGCCTGATCTGCGGAGAACGCCAATATGCGTGAATCCAAATTTTCGATGGTCACAGGAGCACCAAGAATCCCTGCCACCGAATTCGCGACCTCAAAAAGGTCAGGAGGTTGCCCCACTCCCAATTCCACGTCGGGCCTTTCAAAGGACCGGGCATCGTTCGAGAGCCCGTCAAAGGGGTGGTGGGGGCGGGTCAGAGTCTGGAGCATTGCGGCCAGCTGCAACCAAGAGGCGCCCTCCGCGAGTCGAATGACGGCGAGCCCGGCGGAATGCGCCCGTTCCTGATTCTCCATCCCAATCATGGCTTCTGCCCCGACAATCAAGGCCGCCGCGGACGTCTCCAGCGCCCCCAGCAATTTCTCGGTTTCGTCAGCTGTCAAGACACCTGGAACCAGAACAAGAGTACCCGCCCGGACATGGACGTCGGCTCCCCGTTCAGCCATCCACATTCCAGTGATCACCCGCGGCACCGGCGGCATTCTTTTGGGGAAGTCCAATAGGGTCGCACCCAAAAGTTCCTCGATGTTGGCCACAGTTGCCAAGGCACCTCGGGATTTCGAGGCTTGGTTCGGTACGGTCATACGTTCAGCATAGTCATGCCGCACAGATACGTCGGCTGGCGTCCGAGGGCTCTTAAACGCCGTTCGACTGTAGTGGATGGATGGCGTGCCGAGCACTTCCTCATTATCTGACAGCTGTCGTCGAAAAGGTGTAAAGCCTGGTTCCTGAGCAAGTTTGGCCGTGGGGCCATCTCGGGGAAACCGCGGGGCAGGCCAAGTGACGAAACCGTCTGCGCGACGACCGGCAGGGCCGCTCGATGGCGACGCAGAAATGTTTCGCTCGTATTTCTGTCCGAACCGAGTACCGATTCTTCGTCTCTTCGCACAGTGCTTGGAGTCAGTCCGGCGCGGTTGGATTGCATATATGGGCAACGGTCAGTTGCCCGCAAATAGCTCAAATACGGAAGACGAAGAGGAGCCCCATGACTAGTCCTGTCAGCGATCGCGGAATAGAGGACAGCCTGGAAACCTCGCATCTTAAGGACGCGAGCCTGAATGTCGGCCCACCGGACGCGTTGGCGCAGATACCCCGATTTGCTGGACCGTCGACCTTCGCGCGGTTGCCACGGCTCGACCAGATCGCCCGCACAGATGTCGCCATACTGGGGGTGCCCTTTGATTCAGGAACCACTTATCGTCCTGGAGCACGCTTCGGTCCGGAAGCCATCCGTGCCGCATCCAAGCTGCTCAGGCCTTACCATATCGGGCTCGGCGTTGAGCCGTGGGTGCAGCAGCAGGTGGCAGACGCGGGTGACGTGGCCGTCACACCCTTCGACATCGCCGCAGCCGTTGGCCAGATCGAGATCGCTGCTCGTGCCCTCTACACCAGCGCTGACCGCATCATCGCCCTTGGAGGCGATCACACCATCGCGTTGCCAATGCTGCGTGCCGCACACGAGCAGTTCGGTCCTGTAGCTCTCGTCCACTTCGATGCTCACCTCGATACGTGGGACAGTGTCTTTGGCAGCTCCCTCGCGCATGGCACACCATTCCGACGCGCGGCCGAGGAAGGGCTGCTCTCGGTCGACCAATGCATGCATGTCGGTATTCGCCATAGCACTCCCTCGACCAAGGACTTCGACGAGGACACTGCGCTCGGTTTTGCCACGATCACCACCCTCGATATAGCACGATACGGCGTCGAGCATGCGGCTTCCCGGATTCGTGAGCGAGTCGGCGATCAGCCGATGTACGTGAGTATCGACGTCGACGTCCTCGACCCTGCACACGCTCCGGGGACCGGAACGCCAGAACCTGGCGGACTGACCACGAGAGAACTTCAGCTGCTACTGTTCGCGCTTGCCGACATGCAAGTCGTTGGCGCCGATGTCGTGGAGGTGTCGCCTGCCTATGACCATGCTCAGATCACCGCACTCGCTGCAGCTGGAATCACTTTCGACCTGCTCGCGATGCTTGCCACAGGACATCGAGGTTAGCGGGCATCCACCAATCAGCACGGCTAGAATTGACGGTCGGTCACGACGGACCGAGCCAGCTCGATCCTGGGGCGGTCCCACACTAAGGCCGGACTTTACTGAAAGACTCCATTCCGATGCGGACCTGGGCGGATTGGGACGGATCGACCTACTTGGTGCGAACAAGAGAACCTGACGTTCGCCGGATCCCGCTCCGGGAACAAGAACGACGGGGTGCATGGGGAACAGCAAAAACTGGCGCTCGTCCGCCGGCTACCACTGCTACGACACCGCCGACGGGTTCGAGCAATTGAACTGGATCTGAGCTCGAGCGGCGGCTCTCCTGGCGAAGGCCGGACTGAGCGAAGATCAGCGAGTCATACGACCGGCTCGCGACGCTGTACCACCGCTTCTGGCCGGCGCCGGCACCATCTCCCGGGATGTGAAGACGCGGCTGCGGGCGGAAACAAGCCCTTGAGCCCGGCGGCCATCCAGCGACAGCTCGAGGCACTTAGCGCCGAACACCTGACGCCTGACTGCGGCGAACAGTGCACCAACCCCAGACGGGCATCCTGACATGATTCCTCGGGTGACGCATGACTAGGTGTGTTTACGCGCCGGTGGCTACAGCTTCTGCTCCCGGCGGCGATGGCGGCGGCCGGCCAGGCCTTCATGCGCCACGGCTCGCACTTGATCTCGGCCACTCGCTCTCGGAAGCTCAACGCGGCCGGCGGGGCGGCCGATCGACGATTTACGGCAACATGCGCAATTTGCCCACCCGTCGCAGTCGGCGGTGGGCTGACGCCTGAGATGGGCTGGCGAATACCGCATCGCTTTGACGCGCAGGAGCGCGTCTGATGGCGAACTAGTAGGCGAGGTTCGGCGACCGAGAGTACGTTCAGCGTCGGCTGGCGATAGCTGCTCGCGTGCGCTCGCTCGCTGCGGCGAGCTCGTAGAAGACAGTTATGAGCCCGAGCATGTCGCGTGCCGTAGCCAGCGTCGTCGAAATCGTGCGACTTGCGGTTCTCGTGCAGCCCGGGATGCCCTCGGCCAGCTCCGCCGCGACAGGTGAGGGCATGTCGACCTCAAGTTCGAAGCTAGCTAGTCGCACAGGGCGCGCAAGATCGCGCGCGCCCCTAACGGCTTCGGCGGCGGACTCACGGATCATCTCTCTTGCGACCGAGGGCGCGACCGAGTTTGCGGACGAAAAGCCATGGGCGGTTTTAACAGTCACAATCTTCGCGTCTGCGAATGCTCGCGAGGCGATATCAGCAATAACGTCGTCGCCTGTGACAAGACCGACGGGAACTCCCAGCGACGCGGTATACATTCCGTTGACCTCAGCTTCGGACACGCGTGCACCGTTGACTCTCACCTCGCCGAAATATGCCGAGAACGTGTGCGCGAGCACGCCAGGGGCGCCGGCAGGTGCGTGATAACCCACAAATAAAGCCACGTCGCAATCATCTGTGAGCCCTTCAGCCATGCACTGCGCTTTCGGACTCCCAAACACCAGCCGGGCTCGTGGGTCAAGTCGTTCGTGCAGCAGATTATCCATCGTTCCATGCGAGTCGTTGACGAGCACGCTCGTGGCGCCACCTTCGAACGCCCCAGCGATCGCCGCGTTCGCCTCTTCAGTCATGAGCTCCTGCGCGCGGCCATACCCGTAGCCGCCGCGAAGGATCTGATCGAATGTTGCGATTCCGGCGACGCCCTCCATGTCAACAGAGATATAGACCTTCACAGTTTCGTCCTCCTAGTGCGGGATCTCGGCACCGACACAGCTCGGCTAACCCCACGCCACTATCTCCCATTCTCGCTGGCGAAGATTCGTTCGGGAGACCGAATCTTGCGTACGTGAACTGTATGATCCACCCATGTCTGTTACGCAAAGACCCGTAGCCGAGCTCGGGCGCCTGACTGAACGGCTCGGTTCCACGTTGTTGACTCACAGGGCCGGGCCGTTGCAGCCGAAACGTAAGGTCTCCACAATCCTATTGAACGACCCACTCGACCCGCCAGATGTTGAGCCGGACGCGATCATCCTCTGTATTGGAATCACCGGTGAGGACGAACTCGCTGAGCTCGTCATCACACTTGGTGCCGCGCAGGCGTGCGCCCTTGTCGTTCGTGACTCAGAGGACCTCGGTGAGAGCGTCATAGCCGAGGCAGACCGAGGTGGGGTGTCGGTGTTTGGACTCGTCCACGGCGCCTCATGGCTCCAGGCCGCGATGCTGATCGGCGGTGCGCTGAACCTCGGGGTCGACGGAATCCCGAGGGATGGTCTCGAGACGGGAAGGGATCTGTTCACACTTGCAGACTCACTGTCGGCACTTCTGAGGGCACCCGTGACCATTGAGGATCATTCCTCGCATGTTGTCGCATTTTCGGCCGACCAAGCCGGTACCGACGACCCTCGCCGCATGACGATCCTTGGCCTGCGCGTGCCCGATATCTACAGTTCCGCTCAGCGCGACAATGGCGTCTTCCGACAGGTTTACGCGTCGGACCGCCCCCTTCTCTTCACCGAACCCGCTCCAGGGACGCTGCCGAGGGTAGCAATGCGGGTGCAAGCAGGTGGAGAAACACTCGGCTCCATCTGGGCGGTTGTGTCGGAGCCGCTCTCTCTCGAGCAGGAGCGTGGAATGATCGAGGCCTCTCAGGTTGTCGCCTTGTCGATACTCCGATCCCGCGTCAGCGCCGACGCATCGCAACAACTGAGGGAGGCAATGACCTCAAAGTTCCTCGAAGGCGGGACGAGTGCCCGCGAAGCTGCTCAGCAGCTCGCCATCGAGCCCTCTGCCGCTTGTGCGATTGTGTTCGGTCCCGTGGGCGACGAAGACGAAGTACAGGTTGTGGCTGACACGCATCGTGCCTCCGTCGCACTCTACAGATACCTGCAGCTGATGTACCCGAGAGCCGTGACCGCTCAGCTAGGCGGCGTCGTCTACGCCATCATCCCGGTGGGTGACACCACTGAAAGCACTGCGGCCTCCATGCGCAGCATGGCGGCAGAATTCGTCTCGCGGCTCGGAATATCCACCTCATTCTGTGCCGGGTTGGGGGGCATCGTAGCCGATATCAGTGAGTTAGCCAGGTCGCGCCGCGAAGCGGACATGGCGATGCGAGTGCTGAAGTCACGTCCGCAGGACGGCGGCGGAGTCGCACGATTCTCTGACGTCTACATCGAGTCGCTCATGCTGCACATTAGCGACTCACTTACAGCGGAAGGTATTGAACTCGGCGGACCACTGCGATTGCTGAGGGAGTACGACACCGCACACGACATGCACCTCGTCGCGACTCTTCGCAGTTGGCTGGAGCACTTGGGCGATGTCAGTAGCGCCGCGCGGGCGGTGCATGTGCACAAAAACACCTTCCGCTACAGACTGGAAAGGGTCGAGTCTGTGGCTGGGATCAACCTAGGGGACCCCGATGTGCGCTTCGGGCTGATGTTGCAGCTACGCCTACCCTCTCCACCCAGCATTCGTTCAAAAGACCTATAAGTGGCCATGTCAATCGGTCTATACGACGATGAACTGGAAACCGAAGGCGATCAGGCTAGTCATTAGTGACCAACCCCTCCTCGAACGCACTAGACCATCAAGGCGGACCACCATGAACCGACGAGAGTTCGCTCACGCGCAGCGTAGACGTGGGCCCTGGGCTCTGGGTGTTCAAGAGGAGCTTCAGAACCCTAACGCTTCGTTGAATCCAACAAGTTCGATTGACGTTGCAAATCTCTTGCGCGAAAGTCACTCACAACGTGGCCCCTCGACCCAACGGACCGAATTCAATGAATTCGTCGAGTTGGTCGAATTAGAACCTGGGCGTCCAGATGACATCTGTGGCAGCTCTCTGGCGGCCAGCCTCAGTGCGCCGCGGTCGCGCGCAATCGCACGTCGTTGTGGCAAACGGAAGCACGGCGTCGCTGGATGTCGCTGTTCTAGGCCCACGACTCAACGGGATCATGCAGGGCAAGAAACTGCTCGGTTCGACCGTGTTGTTGATCAGCGACAACCTAACAATTGTCCGGCAACTCTTCGGCAACTTGGACGTGAGGGGTCCGGTCCGATCATAGACGTAGGCAGGCTATCCCGGTGCTCGATGACCCGCAGCGTCCGCACATGCGAAAACTGACCCGCACGATCCCATGCCCCCGCATGCGTGCATTGTTTGAAGGAAAGAACCCATGACAACCCGTCCTCTCGCACTAGACGACATCCGCGACATCGTCACCATCGACGACACGGCGATAGCCTCGGACGGAACGTCCATCGTTTTCACCAGACGCGAGACATCCGCGTCCCAAACAGTGACCTCGCTGTGGAAGGTTATGACAGGGCACAAGCCCCGTCAACTGACGCGCGGACCGGGTGATCGTGCACCTCGCGCGGCTGCCGACAGCATCCTATTCCTTCGCGACGTGGCCGGAGTACCTCAACTGCATCGGCTACCAGATGCGGGCGAGCCGGAGCCTCTGACCGACCTCCCCCTGGGTGCGGGGCCTGCCGCTACAAGCCCGGACGGCCGTCGCGTCGCATTTACCGCGCCTGTAGACCGCGGGAGCAGGGGGCCTGGTAGCCCGATCGTCATTGACACTTTGGACGACAAAGTTGACGGCCGAGGCTGGATCGGTCAGATCCGGGAGCACATCTTCATCCTGGAGCTGGATGACCTTCGGGTTCGGCAGGTGACCGACGGAGAATTCGATGCCGGCGCTCCGGCGTGGTCGCCGGATGGCACAAAATTGGCCTTCTCGGCTGGACTTGCGCCGGACGCGGACATCTCAAGGGAACGCCGTGCTTACGTCATCGACGTCGACGACAGGGCCTCTCGGCCCGAGGGTATGGGCTGGGCCACAGGTATTTCCGGCCCACTCCTGTGGGCGCCAGATGGAATGTCGCTCCTCGCAGTCGGGACGCTGACGCCCGCCGTCGGAAACGCCCGAATTCTGCGTCTCTACTGTGATGGGCGAGAAGACGTCGACCTGACGGCGGGATCAGACCGCAACGTCATGCCGGGCGCGACGGCATATCCTGGAGGGCAGCCCACACTCACACCAGACGGCGAACATATCCTGTTCTGTGCCCGTGACGGCGGTTGGACTCATTTGTACACCATCCGACTTGCCAGCGGTGAGTGCCGCAGCATCTTCGCTGAACCGCACAGTGTAATCTCTGGGCTCTCCGTGGCGGCAAACTCTGCACACGCCGCAGTTGTCGTTACGACGGCCTCTTCGTTCGCCGAGGTTGCGTTGGTGGATATTAGTCAGGCTACGCATACGGTACTCACTCAGTTGATGGCCGAAAGTCTCCCCGGCGTCGAGTTGTACCGGCCAGAGCCAAGGCAATTCGAAATCAGTGACGGCACGATCGTTCATGGCTGGCTCACGGGAGCACCAGACACCGACGGCGCGGCCCCGCTATTGCTCGATATTCACGGCGGACCGCACAACGCCTGGGCGGGAGTCGCAGACGATATTCATCTGTACCAGCAGCTCCTCATCGCTCGTGGGTGGCGCGTATTGACGCTCAATCCGCGCGGGTCTGACGGATACGGCGAAGAGTTTCTCCGCGCGGTAGATGGCGAGTGGGGGCGCGCCGACTTGCGTGACTTCCTTGAGCCGATTGACGCGCTCGTCGCAGAAGGCCTGGCGCATCCCGATCAGCTTGCTGTCACCGGCTACAGCTACGGGGGCTTGTCGACATGTGCGCTTACGACACACACCGACCGGTTCTCGGCAGCTGTGGCGGGCGGCCTGTTGTGTGACTTCGCGTCGATCGGTACTCAACACCTGCCCGAGGGCTTCTTCGCCAAGATGACCAGCAACGTGTCACCACTGAATGTCACCGCCCTGGCCGCGCTCTCCCCCATCTCACGCGTCGGTCGCGTTCGCACCCCCACTCTGGTTTTGCACGGGGCAGACGATGCTTCGTGCCCTGTTGATCAGGCACGGCAGTGGTTCTCGGCCCTTCGCATGCAGAACGTGCCGACCCGACTCGTCGTGTACCCCGAAGGAACACATGTGTTCATCGCAAACGGCCCGGTCGAACACCGCATTGACTATCACGCACGCGTCGTGGAATGGGTGGAACAGTACACACGGGCGACACCGAGAGCGGCACCGGCATCCCCCGCGCCGCGCGATACTGCCTACTGGCAGCGGCGGCTGGAATTTCTCTCTGAAAAGTACGGAGTCCCCGGAGCGCAGTTTGGGATCGTGCAGCTCGACGAGAACGGCGTGAGTTACGACCGACGGACTGTCAGTACAGGCGCGACGGATACGTCCACGGGCGAACGAGTCACCGACGACACAATCTTTCAAATCGGATCGATAAGCAAGGTCTGGACGACAATGCTCGTCATGCAACTCGTCGACGAAGGGCTAGTCGAGTTGGATGCTCCGGTGCTCCGCTATCTCCCTGACTTCGCACTGGCAGATGATCCCACGCCGGCCGTCACGATTCGGGAACTGCTCACGCACACAAGCGGTATCGAAGGTGACGTCTTCACAGACACTGGGCGCGGTGACGACTGCCTCTGCCGCTACGTCGAGCACCTCACTTCCTCGACGCACCTCCACCCCAGGGGCGCAAGATTCTCGTACTGTAACTCGGGTTTCGTGATTGCCGGGCGCATCGTTGAGGTTTTGCGAGACATGACGTGGGACGACGCACTTCGACAGCACCTGATCGAACCGATGGGCTTGACGCACACAATCACCCTGCCCGACGATGTCCCGCGGTTCTCGGCCGCGGTCGGTCATACGGGCGTCGGGGATTCCTCTGCACCGGTGACGACCTGGTCGATCACCCGCTCGATGGGCCCCGCCGGTCTCATCCTTGCCAACACCGACGATCTCCTGACGTTTGCAGAGACCGCACTGCGCGAGGGCGTCACCCCCACAGGGAAGCGTGTCCTCTCTACCGACAGCGCACGCCTGATGACGCAGGAACACGTCAGTCTCCGCACCGATGTCGTTGCCACTCAAGGATGGGGTTTGGGATGGTTTCTGCAGGATTGGAACGGTCAGTGCGTTCCTGGACACGACGGAGGGACGATTGGGCAACGCGCCTACCTAAGGCTGTTCCCTGGAGCGGACTACGCTCTGGTCCTGCTGACCAGCGGCGGCCAGCCGGACGGCCTCTACACCGAATTGTTCACCGATGCTGCCGCCGCGATCGATGGCAGTGTTCCACCTCCATCCCTGTGCGCGGACCGTTTGGCCCCTGCCCCATCACTGGCCGGGCGGTGGGTGAACGCCGGAATCCAAGTCGACGTCTGGAACGAACGCGACGAGACATTCATCTCGTTGACCGATCGCATGGAGCTTACCGCCGGGGGAGAACAGAACGACGCCGTCGTCACCACGCTCCATCCTTCGAACGTGCCCGGTGTATACGCCTACACCCTTCCCAGCCTCGCGGGTTGGGAGCAGTTCCGCCCCGTTCTCGGAGGAGCCTATATCGGATACAGATTCGTCAGAGGGGAGCAATCATGACGAATTTCCTGTCAGTCAGGACCCTGAGCCAGAAGCGACCGTGCCGCACCAGCTTCACATACCCAAAACCATGGCGGTCGCTTCGCTGGAATCCCGCAGAGAGCCCAGACTGACAACGTCACCCACCGCAACGTTGACGGACCATCCGTCATTATGCCAACACCGACGCATCCCGGGGCCACGCATCCCATTCAGATACCGCCGAACGTCGACGGGATTTTGCCGCAACGCCAGAAATCGTGCGCGATTGGCGGATCGCGCTCGGACAAGTCCCAGGCGGCCTACCCGGTGAGGGGTGGGCTGTCACCGACTTCGCCCGACACACAATTACCACCCCAAAAGGAACGCATAATGCACATCGAACACATCGAACTGGTAACAGTCCGCATGCCGCTCGTCTCCCCTTTCACAACATCGTTCTCGACACAGACTGAGCGCACCCCACTACTCGTGCGCGCCACCGTCTCCGATCACGGCCGTATTGCCACCGGATGGGGAGAGTGCGTAGCACTCGCGGAACCCTACTACTCCTCCGAATACCTCGAAGGCGCCAGACAAGTACTTCAGCGATTTCTCGTACCCGCACTCTTCGAATGGCAGGCATCCGGCAGGGCCATCACCGCCCAGACGGTCTCCACAGCCGTCAGCCATATTGTCGGCCATCGCATGGCGAAGGCCGGACTCGAGCTAGCAATCCTCGACGCAGAGCTGCGCCTGCAAGACGTCTCTTTTGCCGATCACCTAGGCGTGACGCGGGACAGCGTCCCCTCAGGAGTTAGCGTGGGCATCGAGGCATCCATACCGGCGCTTCTCGATCGCGTACAAGGCTTCGTTGACCAGGGATACGCCCGCATTAAGCTCAAGATCCGCCCAGGATGGGACCTGGAGCCCGTCAAGGCGGTGCGCGAGCGGTTCGGCGACATCCCTCTTCAAGTGGATGCAAATGCCGCATACCGCCTGTCCGACACTCCGTCGCTGCGAGGCCTCGACCCCTTCGGCCTGCTGCTAATCGAACAGCCCCTCGCAGAAGACGACCTCCGCCAGCACGCAATCCTCGCATCCCAAATCAGTACACCAATCTGCTTAGACGAATCCGTGGTCTCGGCACAGTCCGCAGCTGACGCCATCGCGCTCGGCGCGGCATCCGTTATCAACATCAAGCCAGGACGAGTCGGCGGCTACCTCGAGGCAGTTCGCATCCACGACATCGCCCTAGCAAACGGAATCGCCGTCTGGTGCGGCGGAATGCTCGAGACAGGCATCGGCCGGGCCGCAAACATAGCACTGGCAGGCCTGCCGGGGTTTAGCCTGCCGGGCGACGTCTCAGCATCTGACCGCTTCTACCGCACCGATATAACCGAGCCGATCACCATGACTGACGGCGTTGTCGCCGTCCCAAGCGGACCAGGCATCGGCGTCGAGCCGATCCCCGACGCACTCGCGGAAGCCACCATCCATTCCGTGGAGATTACAAGTTGACCGTTGTCCCACTCCGTCTCTCTACGCGAAGGGTTTGTCGCTGATGGGAATCTCAAACTCCTACGAGGTGATCGTGGTCGGCGCGGGATCAGCGGGCGCTACGCTCGCTGCTCGCCTCAGCGAAGGCAACCGCCGGGTCTTGCTCGTCGAAGCCGGACAGGATCATCGATCCGCCGAACTCCCGGAAGCGTGGCGCTCACCGAACCCGGTGAATGCGATCTTCAGCTCAGACCACACCGCGTTCCTTTGGGAGGACCACCTCGCCACTCGCACCAGCGCGCAGCAACCCTACCTCTACTGGCGAGGCAAGGGAGTAGGTGGAAGCTCCGTCATCAACGGCCAGATCGCAATCCGTCCACCGGTCGAAGATTTCGACGAATGGGCCAGCATAGGTTGCACAGGCTGGGCCGCGGTCGATGTGATGCCGGACTTCATCAGGCTGGAGTCTGATGCTGAGTTCGGGCACGCCGGGTACCACGGCGAGACTGGGCCGATCCCGATCTATCGCACCCCAATCGACCAGTGGGGAGCCGTGGACAAAGCTCTTAGCGCAGCCGCGGTGGACACGGGATTCCCTGTGGCGCCGGATGTCAACGCGCCGGGTGCCACAGGAGTCTCCCCCTATCCGATCAACTCCCGCCATCAGCGGCGCGTGACCGTAAACGACGGCTATCTAGAGCGGCTACGCAATGATTTGCGGCTGAAGATCCGCGGAGGAAGTCTTGTCGATCAGGTCATCTTCGACGGCAAGAGGGCGATCGGAGTGCGTCTAGCCGACGGTGAGACTTTGTTCGCAGAACAAATCATCCTGGCAGCCGGTGCTACGGCCTCACCATCAATTCTCCTGCGCTCGGGCATCGGCCCCGTAGATTCCCTGACATCTCTGGGGATTCCGATCCGCGCTGATCTACCGGTAGGACAAGGTTTGCAAGACCATCCTATGGCTGTCATTGGTGTCCCACTCACGGAAGCCGCGTCGCCTGGAAAGGAAGACCGGCATACGAACTGCTGCATTCGTTACTCCAGCGGCCTGGCACACCAGGTTAACGACATGATGATGGTTTCCCTCAACCAGAATGCGCTCGCGCTAGCGTCGGCCGATGTCCGTGCGGGGGCAGGAGCGGTGGGGGTCTTCGTCAATCGCACGTACTCCCGCGGCAGTTTACGACTTCAGAGTACCGATCCGCGGATCCAGCCGCTGATCTCATTGAACATGCTCTCCGACGAGCGGGACTTGAGCCGCCTCGTGGCCGGGACACGGCTGCTGGCTTCGATGGTCGAACACGCGGCGTTCGACCAGATAGCGGATGGTGATCTGTGGCGATCGAACACGCGTCTCCGAGCAGCGCTGCAAGGCTCCGATACCAAACTAGGCGAGTACTTGCGTGCAACTGCTGTAGACACACAGCACGCAACGAGCACATGCCGCATGGGAGCCCCAGATTCTGCCGACACTGTAGTCGATCCTCAGGCCAGGGTACTGGGCTTCGAGGGCCTGCGAGTCGCCGATGCGTCGATCTTCCCCTTTGTCCCCCGCGCCAACACCCATCTCGCGACAGTCGCCGTTGGCGAGCACCTGGCCCGCATCATGCGCTGACCATTCCACAACCTCGAGGAAACCCCAATGATCCTATTGAAGAACCACATCAACGGCTTGGCAGCCGATGGACTGACCGCCGAATACCGCGACGTTGTGAACCCCTATACCGAGCAACCTATAGCGAGAATCCCGGTCGGCTCATCTGCAGACGTTGAGGCAGCGATGCAATCAGCATCAGCCGCACAACTCGGCTGGGCCTCGCTGAGCCTAAAGGAACGTCTGAACCATCTGCAAAGAACTGCAGAAATCCTCGATGACCATGTCCGCGAGCTTGCCGAGTTGGAAAGCCTTGAAATGGGAAAGCCAATCCCCCTCGCCGAGCAGTTCATCAGAGGCGCCATCGACTCGCTGCGCACGACCATCGAGCAGGCTCGGGCCTACCAGTTCGTCGCCAATGTGTCTCAGCCCGGAGAGACATCGCGCACTATCGTCACACGCAGGCCACTTGGCGTCGTGGCGTTGATCGCACCCTGGAACTTTACTGTGACGTCCATCCTATCGCCGCTCGGTCCCCTGCTCGCGGCAGGCAATACTGTTGTTGTGAAGCCGTCCGAGAAGGCCCCGTTGTCTGCGGCACGGCTCCTCGAACTTATTGACGTTCCGCCAGGCGTCACCAACCTGCTCCTCGGGGACGCGCGCGCAGGAGTACCACTCGCAGAACATGAAGACGTCGCGCTCGTCCACTTCACTGGGTCAGTCGAAACCGGCCGTTCCGTTGGCGTCGCGGCAGCACGGCGCCTGCGCCGCTCGGTACTCGAATTGGGCGGCAACGACCCTGTCATTGTCGACAACGACGCCGATGTCAACGCCACTGCGAAAGCCGTGGCGACATCAACCTTCTTGAACAGCGGACAGATCTGCACATCTACCGAACGTATCTACGTGCACCGCGATATCGCCGAAGCATTCACCCACGCTCTCGTAAGGGAGGCTGAGTCTTTCGACATGGTCGACTCCCCCGAGTGCTTTGGGCTCGGTCCAATGGTGGACGACGGGCAACGCCAGATGGTGCACGCCCACGTCATCGACGCCGAGAGCCGTGGAGCGACAGTGCGATGTGGCGGGCGGATCCCTGACCGCCGAGGCTTCTTCTACCCGGCAACCGTTCTGACTGGTGTCACTCCGGATATGCAAATAATGGTGGAGGAGACATTCGGTCCAGTGGCACCCATTACCGTGGTCGACTCCTTCGACGAAGCCATTGCCCTAGCCAACGGCACGGGCTTCGGTCTCGCGGCAACAGTGTATTCGCGCAATCCGCTCAATCTGCAGCGCTGCTCGGAGATCAACGCGGCCATCGTATGGATCAACGAATGGCAAAGCGGCGGCGCCCACATGATCTACGAGCCGTGGGGGCTCAGTGGGGTGGGAATGACAGGTGGCTTCGCCTCCTTCGATGCGGCGACGCGTCCCGTGTCGATCGTCTCCCCCGCCGAAACCCCCTAGCTCGGGTGGCTCGCGGTCGCCAACTCTGACCGAACAATTGCCGCAAGGGCATCTGCGGAACCATCATCGAGGTTAGTGAGGACGACTAGCGTGGTATCGGATTCGAGATCATGACCAGCGAAAGACTGGAATCCTGGCAGCGCGCCGTTGTGCCCCCACATTCCCGCGAAGTCGGCGATACCGATCCCATAGCGAAGGTCGCTTGAGACAGTCCGGGCGCGTAGGCGTTCAGCCTGTGTCGCATCCTGCAGGAGTCCGCCGCGCACAAGCGCCTGTACGTAGATGCTCAGATCTCGTACGGTCGAGACTGCACCGCCCGCAGTCCAGGCCCAGGAAGGGTTAATTTCCGTTGCATCAACAAGCTCCGCGCCCTGTCGGTGATATCCGCGCACGCGTGAGTCCGGCAACGCCGAGAGCCCGGGAACGTTGGCTGGCAGGTAGCTGTCGTACATCTCAAGCGGGTCAAAGATCAAGCGCCGAGCAAGCTCCTCGATGCTCGCGCCGGTTGCCTCTTCGATAACCCGCCCCAACAGGATGTAACCCGCGTTGTTGTACTCCCACGAAGTTCCGGGTTCGAATCGGGGCTCGGCTTGAAAGGCGAGCTCAAGGAGTTCATCCGGTGTCCATAGCCTTTCAGGGTGGACTAGGAGGCCTTCGACGAATTCTTCCGAGGTGTAGTCGGGGATGCCCGACGTCATATCCAGCAGCCGACGTACGGTCACCCCGGACGCGATCGGCAGAAAATACCGCACTTCGTCGTCGAGCGGCAAATCCGCGCTCTCGGACAGTTTCAACGCAATCGTTGCCACCATCGTTTTAGTGATGCTTCCCACCCTCATAGCGCTTTGGGCGCGGATTGGTTCGCCCGATTCCACGTCCTCAACCCCCAGTGCGCATGTCACCGCACCCGTTCTCAAGCTGGTGAAATGGATAATGGCTCCAGGAATCGACAAGCGGGACCGTTCTGCGTCTACTGCGCGCAGAATGTGCTCGTTCACCGACGTTCCGGCATCGAGGGGACTTAGTTCGCTCATGATTCGGAGGCTCCATATCTTTTTAGGTGCGGGTCGAATTCCAGCCTCTCCCGCTAACACCGTTTATCCCTCGTCAGAACGGCTGAACCTCAGGGCGGGAAGTCGGTTTTTCGGACAACGACCCTGCCCTGCTGGGCCTCGCAGCGTAGTTCTGCCGGTGAAAGATCGGCCTGCAGACGCCAAGCGGACCAGTCCAGTGGATGAACGGAGGGCCGTCCGAGCAGATAGCCTTGGGCGGCTGTTACCCGGGGTTCGGTAACTTCCACGAGTTCCGCAGGAGTCTCAATGCCTTCTGCAACGACAGCTGCCCCGATTTGCCGGGCAAGTCCCATGATGGCTCTCGCCCGAACCTGCTGTCCTTTGTTGCTGTCAATGTCCTCGAGGAGACACCGACAAGTACCATCATCAGAACGCACTGCCATGGCTGATCATGATTGCCGGCGAACCAGAAGAACGTCGCCGCAGCGACCACGCCACCCTGGGCCGACGCACGGCGTTGGCCCAGCACACGAATAACCGGGGCCATGATCGAACCACCCAAGGCGATGGCAATTCCGACGGGAATGAGGTAAAGACCTGCGTCAAGGACCGTGCCCCCGAAGCCGTATCCGAAGGTTTTCGGAGTCTGGACGTAGTTGCTGATCGTGAGCGAAGCCGCGCTCCCTAGGACGGCGGCAATTCCGACTGCGCCAAATGCCGGCCAGATCTCCCGTCGCTCCACAACGCGAAGATCAATGAGGGGCACCTTGGTATGCACTTCCCAGCGGACCCAGGCATTGAAGGCAAGGACCGAGAAAATCAGGACACCGATTGTCAAAGGAGAGCTCCAGCCCCAGCGGCTGCCTTGGCCGAGTGCCACAACGAAGCTGCCAAGCCTGCCCCCATGAGAATGGCGCAGAAGTAATCGACTGTGACCTTGGTTCGAACGTCGCTGTCCTGAACAAAGAGCCATGCCAGCACCAAAAGAAGGAGCGAGAAGGCAGTCATGATCTCCAGGACTTTCCGTACGGATCCTCCCGCGGCAATTACCACCCCTCCAAAGAGGAAGGGAGCCGCGATTCCACCACCTATTGCGGCGGTCATGAGCCCACTGCTGCGGTCGACGGCACCCTTGTCATGGCTCTGAAGCCGAGGTAACGCATACAGCAGCGGTAGCGCCGCGTTGATGCCGACTAGCGCACGGCCCGTCAGGAGCAGCGCTGGCCCCTGGGCAACTGCGCACAGAATATTTTCGACTCCAACGAAGACCAGACTGATGAGCAGCAGCCGGCGTATCCCGGAGATGTCCCCGAGCCTTGAAAGGACGGGAACGAACGCCGCACCGGAAATACCCGTGGCAGAAAGAGCGAATGCGGCCTCGGTTGGGGTGAGCCCGTACTCTTTCACGAGCTGTCCGGCCGAGGGAACGAGTCTGAGTGCCCTCGCTGTCAATGACACGGACGTAACTGCGCTCTTCCTCAGTTGAGCGTCTTTCATGAATGTTCGAGGCCCACGCCATAGGAGAGGCTGGGTCGTTGGATGAGACGAAGGTGGCGTAGAGGTGGCGGGTCTGGTGCATAAGTAGCGACTATGATTTGTGGTCCGGAAGCCCTGAGGGAAGATGTTATGCCTAAGCCATAATTCCCGCTCGGGTTCGGGAGGACGTAGTGAAGGATGGTAGGTGGCGGGAGACGCCATGGAACCAAGCCGCGAAGGACATCGGCATTCCCGGGACGCGACTTCAGAACTAGCCGCGGTGTAACGTCCGCGGCATTGCGTGAGCTGCGGGAATGAAACCGGAAAGAAGACTAAAAGCGTTCAAGTAGTGCGGACGGTGCACTGCTCATGCGTAGGTGAATGGGCACGAGGCTCCGGCATCTGAAAGGTTGTCGTATGTGTAGGCAGCAGCCATGGGTGACGTGGAACAGATTGAGGCTGTAACGGACGCTCGGAGGATCAATCCAGTGGCCCTCGGCTACCCCTGTGGTGTTCATCACCATCCGAGTGCAGCAGCAGAAGTTGGCGCCTTTGCCCAGGACCTGGCCGACATTCCGGAGATCCTGGAAGGGTGCTTCCTGGGTTCGGCGGACTTACTGCTGCGCGTTGTGGCCCTCGACGTACTGGCCATACGGAAATGATTCCCTACCGCGTACAACCCTTTTGTGGAGACCTGTGATGTATCGATCACTTGCGCCGGAGCCTTGGCCGGCTTTGTTTACACCGCCTTGCAGAACCGGCAGCCCCTCTTCCCGAGCGTGCGGACCCTGCTTAGCCCTTTTCTCGGCTATGTCCGGGCGGCGAAGGGGCTTGCGTTTGCATGGCCTCGTGGATCTGTAGGGCGAACCATAGCTGCGCCAGGGTGGATGTTTCGGTCATGTCCAGGCCGGTCAGCTCGCTGATCTTCCGCATCCGGTAGATGATTGTCTGCCGGTGGGCAAAGAGGGCAGCCGCGGTCTTCTGCCACGACCTGTGGGTGTCCAGGAAGGTTTTCAGGGTGACGATGAGGTCCCCGCGCTCTCCCTGTTCGTACTCGAAAATCGGGCCCAGGAACCTCTGAACGAGCGCGTTGCCTTCCTCGAAGCTGGTGAGCCCCATCCACGAGGGGCCGTCGGCGTAGCGGACCAGCCACTCGCCGGTGCCGGCTGCTGTCCCGAGGGCCCATAGTGATTCCTGCAGGGCTCGCTGGATTCCGGCGGCAGTTGACGGTCTGCTGATCCCGATTCTGACATCCGACCCGACTGAGTGCATCAACAGATCATCGGTCAGGTCGGCGGAGACAGCCAGATGAAGGGTGTTGAAACGGCGGAAGCACGCGGTGGGATAGCCGTGACGCCACAGCTCGACGTGGATGTTTGCCAGCGTTTCCCCGTCGTCCGCAGAAATCGATACAAGAAGAAATTCACGGGCGGGAACCTCAAAATCGGCAAGGCGGCTTTCGACGTCCGCTATCCCGAGGCGTCCGTCGATGGCCTGCAGGAGGAATTCTGCCCCCAGCCGCCGCTGGTTTTCCAACGCCAGAACGGTGCGTGAAAGTTCCAGTCCCAGAACCGTGGCCGCATGCAGCAGGACGACGGGGTCCGGGTGGGGTATTGAGTTCGGCAGCACGACCAGCAGGGCGTTAGGGTGCGTCGGAATGTCCATCAACAGGACGTGCCTGTCCCGGAGGTAATGCCATTGAAACTTTTTGCTCATGGTGGGTGTCTGGCCACTCAGCTGTGCCAGGTCCTTGTCAAGCGATCCGGGCAACAGTTGGCCGCCCGGATACCACGGATGGAGGCACCCCCGGACCATAACAAAGAGTTGCGAGTCGAGCTCGCTTGCAAGTCCCTGAAGCAGGCTCTGCCAGTGGTCTTCCGACGTGCCCGCAGTGCGAAGCAGATCGTAGATGCGGGCCGTCTGGCGCAACCGACGGGATTCCTCGAGCAGCGACGCCTCGGCCACAGAGCGGGCTATGGCGATGAATGGCAGCGGATACGGGACGTTGATCACCGGCAGCGGCAGGCGGTCGCAGGCCGCCAGAAACGCCGGCAAAAGCTCGGGGGCGTGCATCTTCTCGCCGATGGCCAGGGCACTGGCGCCTGCTTTCACGAGCGCCTCGGCGAGCTCCACCTGTCCCTGGGCGTCGGCCGGGATAGACAGGCCGTTGGTCATCATCAGCTCGCCGCCGGTGACCCATTCCCACAACCTCGGCAAGTCAGAAGTGTGGGCCCACGTGATGCGGTTGGCCGTGCCGTCCGCACCCGCCAAAAGAGTCAGCCCGAGCTGCGGTTCGGCCAGCAATTCGGCCACGGTGATCGCCATGCGGAGCACTTCCTGTTCATGAATCCGGAGGGCGCCCCACAGCCGCTTATACACATGTATAGGCTCTCCCGATATTTGTAGTCAATCTGTGGGTGTACGCGGTGACGCCGCTCACGAAGACTTAAGTCACGGAAACTTCCCCGCTCAATGATGAGCATTCACGAGAGAGGGTTTGCAATGAGCGCAACGAGCAATCTCATTGATGACGCCCCGCTGAACAAATTCCACAAGAAGCTGACGTTCTTCGCTTCCGGTGGGCCGTTCATCGACGGCTACGCACTGTCAATCATCGGCATCGCCCTGATCACTATGGTTCCCGGTCTGCACATGAACCCGGCCGAAATCGGCATGGTCGGCGCGGCCAGCCTGGTCGGCATCTTCTTCGGTGGTGGCATCTTCGGATGGCTCACCGACAAGATCGGCCGGCACAAGATGTACATCGCCGACCTCATCGCCCTGGCGGTGTTCTCCGTGCTGAACAGCTTTGCCACCGAGATCTGGCAGGTAGTTCTCTGCCGGTTCTTCCTGGGCATGGCCATCGGCGCCGACTACCCCATCGCCACGTCCCTTCTTGCGGAGTTCCTCCCTAAGAAGCACCGCGGCCGCCTCCTCGGCGCCACCTTCGTGGTCTGGGCCATCGGCGCTGCCGTTGCCTACGCTGCCGGCTACCTCCTGCGCGACATGGGCCCTGACGCCTGGCGGGTCATGGTTGCCAGCCCGGCGATCTTCGCCATCATCACCCTGCTGTTCCGCCTCGGCACCCCCGAGTCCCCGCGCTGGCTGCTCTCCCGCGGTCGCCGGGATGAAGCCGACGCGATCATCAAGAAGGTCTACGGGCAGCAGTACGGCCTGTCCGACATCGCGTCCGACAGTGAAGGCCCGGCCAAGCAGGGCAAGTTCCTGGACATCTTCCGCGGACAGTTCTTGAAGCGCACCCTGTTCGTCTCCATCTTCTGGACCGCCCAGGTCATCCCGCTCTTCGCCGTCTACACCTTCGCCCCGGACCTTCTGCACTCCATGGGCCTGACCGGTGACGCGAACCTCTACGGCGGATCGTTCCTGATCTCCATGCTGTTCGTCGTGGGCGGCATCCCCGGACTGTGGCTCGTCGAAAAGATCGGCCGCCGCAGGCTGCTCCTGTGGAGCTTCGGCATCATCGTGGTGGCCCTCGCCATCCCTGCCTTCATCCCCAACGTCCAAGCTGCCCCGCTCTTCATCGCCTTGGCCATCTTCGCCCTGGCCTCGGGCGCCTCGAGCTTCCTCGAAGTCGTCTACCCCAACGAGCTCTTCCCCACGGAAGTCCGCGCCACGGCTGTGGGCTTCGGCACGGCCATCAGCCGGGTCGGCTCCGCAGCCAGTACCTACCTGATGCCGGTCGCCATCCTCAGTTTCGGCGCCGCCGGCTCGCTGCTCATCGGCGCCGTCATCTCCCTGGTGGGCCTGCTGGCTACCTTCCTGCTCGCGCCGGAAACCGCCAACAGGTCCCTCTCGGAACTCACCACAGAAAAGACGCCGGCATCGCCGGCAAACAGCAAAGCAACGGAAGGATCCCTCTCATGACCAGGCACAAGCCCATCGGCCCCGTCGACGCAACGAAGGTTCCCCGCTACGCGGGCCTGGGCACCTTCGCCAGGCTTCCCCAAATCGACCGGGTCCCCGACTACGATATCGCCATCGTCGGCGTGCCGTTCGACGGCGGAACCTCCTTCCGCCCGGGCGCACGGTTCGGTCCTGCCGCCGTCCGTGAAGCGTCCAGGCTGCTGCGTCCCGGATACCACCCGGAGCTGGACGTTGAGCCCGTGTACGAAGCCCAGGTTGTGGACGCCGGCGACATCGCCTGCACCCCCTACGACATCACCCGGGCAGTCCGCGAAATCGAGGAGCAGGCCCTCCCGCTGCTCCAGGGCCCCGCGGATGGCGATGGAGAAGGCAAGCGCCTCATCTCCATCGGCGGCGACCACACCATCGCCCTTCCGATGCTGCGGGCACTGAACAAGGTCCATGGCCCGGTTGCCCTGCTCCACTTCGACGCACACCTGGATACCTGGGACACCTACTTCGACCAGCCCATCACCCACGGAACCATTTTCCGCCGGGCATTCGAGGAAGGCCTGCTCATCGGAGACTCCTCGATGCACGTCGGCATCCGCGGACCGGTCTACGACCGTGATGACTTCCTCCGCGACCACGAGTTCGGTTTCCAGATCATCCGATGCTCGGACCTGGACGTCATCGGCGTTCCGGCCGCGATCCAGCAGGTCAAAGACCGTCTCGGCAACACCCCTGTCTATGTCTCCATCGACATCGACGTCCTGGACCCGTCTTACGCCCCGGGTACCGGCACCCCCGAGATGGGTGGCCTCCACTCCCGAGAACTACTGGCGCTCCTCCGCGGATTGAACGGCATCAACATCGTGGGCGCCGACGTCGTCGAGGTCGCCCCGGCCTACGACCACGCAGACATCACCACCGTTGCCGCGGCAACGCTCGTCTTCGACCTCCTCAGCCTGATGGTGAACCGCAGCAAGGGCGCCACAATATCCGGTTCGGAAGACCTGGAGTCGGCGGTCATCTGACCTGCCGCGCAGTCCCGCCCCTCACCACCTCGCGGCGTGTCCATGTGTGCTAGCTGGCTTCCCTCGCGGGCCTGACGGACCATCGTTGGGCCCGCACAGAGCTCTGTCGATCCCTCCGTACAGCCCTCCATCGCTGCGTCGCGACACCTAGACTAGTCGGGTCAACCAACCATGAGTGTCCTCGAGCACACCGGTCTGGACCCCCAGCAACTGTTGACGAATGGCCATAGTGGTTTCTCCTGCTTTGGCATTCTCGGAGCCAATGAGTTCATTGGCGCCTTTTAGGACACCGATGGGGGTCACGACAGCTGCTGTACCACAGGCGAATACCTCCGCAATTTCACCCGCAGCAACACCGTCGCGCCACTCATCAAGGGTGATTTTGCGCTCGGAAACCTCTCGCCCCATGTCCTTGGCAACCTGGATGACAGACATGCGGGTCACCCCTCCCAGAATAGTCCCCGTTAGTGCAGGGGTGACCAACGAACCGTCCTTCATCACGAAGAACACATTCATGCCGCCGAGCTCCTCGATGGCGTTGTCATTGAATTGGTCAAGGAAGAGAACCTGCTTGCAGCCGTTGGCAGTAGCCTCCTGCTGCGCTATCAGCGATGCTGCGTAGTTGCCGCCGCATTTCGCCGCGCCGGTTCCACCGCGGCCTGCGCGTGCGTACTCTTGTGAGATCCATATGGTCACGGGCTTGAGTTCGCCGCCAAAGTAATTGCCTACGGGCGAAGCTATGACGCGGAAGGACGCTTGACAGGCGGCCCGGACACCCAGGAAGGCCTCGGTGGCGATCATGAAAGGCCGCAGGTAAAGCGCTTCGCCGTCCCCGGCCGGAACCCATTCCCTGTCTGCAGAGACAAGCTCACGGATTGCCCCGATGAAGTACTCCACGGGCAGTTCGGGAAGGGCCAGCCGCCGGGCGGACTTATTGAGGCGGGCTGCGTTGGCGTCGGGTCGGAACGTCCAAATCGACCCGTCTTCGTGACGGTAAGCCTTCAGACCTTCAAATATCTCCTGCCCGTAGTGCAGCACGGCAGCTGCTGGATCCAATGGGATTGCTCCGTAGGCTTCGATCCGAGGGCTGTGCCAGACGCCCCTGCTGTTCGTTTCTGCGCTGTAGTCAACGATGGCGGTGTGGTCCGTGAAGTAGTTTCCGAATCCTGGATTCTCCAAGATGGCTTCACGCTCAGGAGCAAACTTGGGGTTGGCTGAGAAATGATGGGTGAATTCGATACCATGGGCTGTCTGTGTCATGGTTCCTCCATAATCGGGCGGTCCGGGGCTTGGGGATGAGTGGCGGACAATTTTGCTAATTTGAGTCGAGACCTTCCTTGCGGCCGACCTGTGGGAACGGCCGCAAGTACTTAGAGTAAGAAGCGGAATACACTGGAGCTGGGCGCGACTGCCGGGCACCTTGGGTCATGTTCAACAAGGAAATCGGCTGCGCGAGAGGTGCTTGATTTCTGTAGTTTTACCGCAGCTCTGCAGCCAATACAGACCAAGCCAAGGCGCAGTGCGCGGAGCCGTGGAGAAGGCAAGGTGTCAAATTCTTCGGCTGCCCACTCTTGCCCGTCAACTAGGCAAAGCGCTATTTTCACAAATTGGGTGTTTCCTCTCTAGTGCCTACGCTTGGCGCATACTTCTTAGGTTTTCTCTGCTCAGCGCTTATCCATCCATCGCTACGTGCTCAGTACGCTGGGTGCTTGGAAGCATGGCGTTGGTCGGCTTGACTTGCGCAATCCATCCAGGTCGTTGAATCTCAGTCGGTTTCAGGCCCTTGGCAGAAGTGGCAATCGTCGTCGCAAGTCTCCACAGCGGCCACTGCCTGAGATGATTGCACCATGTCGTCGAGAAATCTTCCGGTGGACCTATTTTCATTCGTTCCGTGGGAGCCCCGATGGTTCAGATCCGTAGGTCTTTCCAAGGCCTGAGGTGCGCTGCCCCGCTTACGCAAAATGAGCTTTCGAGTTCATTAGGGTGAAAATCTCTGAGCAGTGGTTGGGTTCCGGTGTGAGCTCTGTGTCCAAAAGAAACTTCTCCAATTCTTACAACAGACTGATTGGTTGGTATGTCAACTTCTAGTGCGCGGGAGAGCTCGCGCACTGGTGCGAAACTGGCGCGCAGCTCGTGCGCAAGAGCGATGGTTGAAGTTGGCGGGAATCTTGATCGACTGAGTAGCGCGTAGAACGTTCACTCGCTCCCGCAAAGTCTTGCCATGGTTCCGGGTTGAGCCACTGTAACGGAAGTTAAGTTGGTCGGTTGGCTGGAGCGATAGCCCCAGCGCCGCCCCGAGGTGCGATCGGTCTGAATCCAGTTCAAGCAGCAGTCTACAAACACTGTTGGCAAGTCGCCCTCGAAATTCTCACTGCGGGATCCTGGCTCCGCCGACAGTGACGACGTCATCGGGGGTGCGCTGCGGGCACTTGGTGGGCGTCATTGGATCTTCCTTGACGGGGCTACTACAGGTTGGGATGGTCTAGAACGTGTCGCTAGCGGGCTTGCATGCGAAGCGCACCGTCCATTCGGATGACTTCGCCATTGATGTAGTCGTGATCAATGATTGCTAGAACCAACTGGGCGAATTCATCGGGGCGGGCGAGTCGTCTGGGAAACGGGACCCCGGCCGCCAGGCCTTCTCGGATGTCCTCTGAAACTGAGGCAATCATGGGGGTCTCCACGGCGCCAGGCGCAATCGCGTTGACTCGGATGCCGTGTGACGCCAGATCCCGGGCTGCAGGGAGCGTCATGCCCACGATGCCTGCCTTGGAAGTGGCATAGGCGACCTGCCCTATCTGGCCTTCGTAGGCGGCAATGGAGGCTGTATTTATGACTACGCCACGTTGACCTTCGGCGTCAGGTTCTGTCTCCTGCATTCGATGTGCAGCGATCGATAGGACGTTGAATGATCCCATCAGATTTACCTCCAAGACCTTCGCAAAAAGTGATGGGTCGTGTGGTCCGTTCCGGCCGAGAATGCGCGCAGTGGGAAGTACTCCAGCACAGTTCACGACGACGCGTAGTTGTCCAGCATCTGCGGCGGCATCAACCGCTGCACGGACTTCTTCGGGTTTGGTGACATCCGCTGGTAGGTACGTTATGCCGTCAACAGGTTCTGCCTTGTCGACGGACTGTTGCAGGTCAATGGCAAATACCTTTATCCCCCGGGACGCCAACGCCCTCGATGTGGCGGCTCCCAGGCCTGAAACTCCCCCGGTAACGATGGCGGAAGCGTGGTGCAGGTCCATATTGGTCCTCTCGATTGATGATGCGACCCGTGCTTGTCCCTCGTCCAACTTGGACGTTGATCGTGGGTTAGACGAAGGCGGATATCCCGGTGATTGCTCTACCAACGAGCAGGGTGTTGACTTCGTGGCTTCCTTCGTACGAGTAGATCGCTTCGGCGTCCGCGAAGATCTTTGCCATTTCAAAGTCAGTGCTGATGCCATTGCCGCCAAGCAGTGCTCGGCCCAAACTGACAGACTCTCGCATCCTCTCGGTGCAGCTTGCTTTGGCGAGGGCCGCTTGGTCCATGGTGAGGCGCCCGCTGTCCTGAAGCCGCGCCATCTGGACCATAAGTGATAACGACATCGCGGCGTTGGCCGCGATTCTGGCGAGCTGGCTTTGGACGATCTGGAACGAAGCAATCGGCTTGCCGAACTGGTGACGCTTCAGCGCGTAGGCGCGTGCGACGTCGAAGGCAGCAAATTGCTGCCCGACTGCCTGCCAGCTGACCCAGATTCTGGAATTGCGCAGCAGCCCGTTGGTATCACGGAAGGACTTCGCCCCCGGAAGCCAGTTGGCGTAAGGGATGCGGACGTCGCAGAGCGTGATGTCCGCGTTCTGAACTATGCGAACCGCTGTTTTATTGACAATCGTCTCGGCATGGAATCCATGTCGATCCTTTTCGACTATAAAAGCCTTAATCTCGTCATCGCTCGTATCCTTTGCCCAGACGAGGACGTAATCAGCGAAAGAGCCGTTGCCTATCCAGCGCTTTGCTCCGTTGAGTACCCAACCATCCCCAACCCGTTCCGCGGTGGTAGCCATCTCCCGAGAGATGTCCGAACCGTGGTCAGGTTCGGTCAACGCAAACGCGCCGATCTTCTTCAACGCGAGAAGATCCGGCAGCAGCGTACGTCTCTGTGAGTCGGAGCCGAGCTCGAAGATTGCCGTCGTGACGAGTTCGTGATGCACGCCGAAGAAGGTGGAGATGGACGTGTCGGCACGTGCAAATTCCATCTGTATGAGTCCGGAGAGCAGATGACTGGCGGAGTTCAGCGTCGATAACTCCTGAGCTGCAAGCTTCGGCAGGAGTTCAAACGGGAACTCGGCTCGGTTCCAATAGTCAGCTGCAATAGGCCGGACTTCACTTTGAAAAAAGGACCTGGCGTTCTGATACTGCCGCAATTCCTTCTCTGCCAGGAGATCCGTGATGAACAGGAGGTCTCCCTCAGGGTAGGGATGGCAATGAGGGCTTCGCTGCCCCGCGGCCGAGCTTTCTTCCTTAAGCGGTGTCAATGAGGTTCTTCTTTTCTGGTTGATCGGTACTTACTGGCGATGGGAAGCGACGCTGCGGTCGCTGGCAAGCGGTGATTTGCTATGGGTCCACAACTACTTGATAGCCCGAGCCTTGGTCGATGAGCTGTCTTGCCAGAACGCCCTCGGCTGCCAGCCACGGTGCCCGTCCATCGAAGGTGATGTCCTCCACCGTTCCCGTTCGCAGTATGGAGCAGCCGTGGATGACTTGAACGAGGTATCCAACGAGAAGGGTCCAGTCATGGACGATCACGGGCTGGGAGAGATTCCGGGATGGTTCGTCGCGGCCGTTCAGTTGGCCGGTCTCCGTGACTAGTGGGATGGACTTCTTTATTGCTCCGGAAGTCTGGTGACTCATTCTTAGCCTCTTCAGGTAGTGGCCTGGGGTGGAAGCACCGAGTATCAAAGCAGCGACAGCCCTGGCTCGGAGAGAATCCCGGCGGTGTCAGCGAGGAGTTGGGAGCCTTGCTGGCCATCCATCACACGATGATCAAAGGAGAGCGCAAGTTGCAGGACGGATCGTGCTTCGATGCGTTCCTCTGCCTCGTCTTGGATCACCCAGGGCATCCTCCGTACGGTGCCTACCGCCAGAATGGCTGTCTCACCGGGGTTGAGGATGGGTGTTCCAGTGTCGATTCCAAAGACTCCAATGTTGGTGATGGTGATGGTGCCCCCGGTCATCGCAGACTGCGGGGTTTTGCCAGCCCGAGCCTCCGCGCCCAAGATGCTGATTTGGTCCGCGAGTTCCTTCAGGGATAACCGCTCGGCACCTTTGATGTTCGGCACCACCAGGCCTCTGGGAGTGCTGGCGGCGATCCCCAGGCTTACGCTCCGCATTTGAATGATTTCCTGGGCTTCTTCGTCCCACTTGGAGTTAGCCTCAGGTGTGGCGCGCAGTGCAGTGAGGAAGGCCTTGGCTACGAACGTTAGTGGCGTCAGTTTCGTGTCCCGGAAATCACGGCGGCGACTCACCATCTGCTGGAGTTCTATAGTCCGCGTCACATCCACGCTCACGAACTCGGTAACGTGAGGGGCGGTGAAAGCCGATCGGACCATGGCGGCGGCCGTGTGCTTCCGCACGCCCTTGATAGGTATACGCAGGTCTCCAAAGTCTGGGAGGCTCTCCGACAATTCGATGCTGACCTCCGCGCCATCAGGCGTTGCCGAGGCGGCGAGAACATCTTCCCGAGTCCGGACGCCGCCTTCACCGGTCGGGGTAACAGTGGCGAGGTCCAAACCAAGATCCTTGGCCAGCTTCCGCACAGGCGGTGACGCCTTCGGCGGTCCGCCAGCAGGTGCCGCGTAGCCGGGCTTCGAAACAGACATCGGATTGGGCGTTGGTGCATGATCGGGATGGTTTCGCCGGCGCCGGCGTTGGGTGCTGGTTTCCTTGGCCCCGTACCCGACAAGGAGCTTCGGGTCCTCATCGCGGTCTGACGCCGACGTAGCCTGATCTGCCGAAGATGCGGCGGTAATTGAAGCGCTGGCGTCAGCCGTTGTGATACCGATGATTGGGCTTCCGACATCGACTGTCTGGCCCGGCTCGGCATAGAGTTCGGCCACGACGCCCGCGAATGGCGACGGCAACTCCACGAGGGATTTCGCGGTCTCGATCTCGACAATCGCTTGATTGACTTCCACGATGTCGCCGGATTTGACGAACCAGGTGACGATTTCAGCCTCGGTGAGACCCTCTCCGACATCGGGCAGTGAAAACTGCTTGATGCTCATAATGTGTCGTCCTCCACTAGTAGGAAAAGCTTCTGTCAATGCCCTCAAGAATGCGGTCCAGTCCCGGCAGCCATTCTTCTTCCAGGCGGCTGGGCGGATAGGGGGTGTCATAACCGGTTACCCGGACGATGGGAGCAAGCAGAGAGTAGAATGCGGCGTCTTGTACACGGGAGGCCAGTTCTGCCCCTAGACCGGCAGTGCGGGAGGCTTCATGTGCTACGACAAGTCGGCCTGTCTTCTCGACGGAACTGATGAGCGTTTCGTCATCAATTGGTGACAATGAGCACAGGTCAATGACTTCAACACTGCGTCCCTCGCTCTGGCTCACTTCGGCTGCTTTGATCGCAACAGGCATCAGCGCACCATATGCGACGAGGGTTAGGTCTGATCCTTCCCGTACTACTTCTGCTCGGTGCAGTTTCCCTGGTTCGGCACTCGTAGATACTTCGCCCTTTAGCCAGTAATTGCGTTTAGGCTCGAGGACGATAATCGGATCTTCGCTGCGGATGGCGAGCCGGATCATGTCATAAGCCTGTTGCGGCGTGGAAGGGCTGATCACCTTGAGCCCTGCCGTGTGGGCAAAGTAGGCTTCCGGGGATTCCGAGTGATGTTCTATGGCGCCGATACCGCCGCCAACCGGGATTCGAATGACGACTGGAAGATTGACCTTGCCTTCGGAACGGTGCCTGTACTTGGCCAGTTGGGTGACGATCTGGTTCATTGCGGGGAAGACGAACCCGTCGAACTGAATTTCACAGACGGGACGGTACCCGGCCATGGCGAGTCCAATGGCACTCCCGACAATGCCTGCCTCTCCAAGCGGGGAATCGACAACGCGATTATCACCGAAGGTCTTTTGGAGGCCATCGGTGACCCTGAAAACCCCGCCGAGTTGCCCAATATCCTCCCCGAGCAGCATGACCTTGGGGTCAGCTTCCATGGCATGCCGTAGGCCAAGGTTCAAGGCGTGAGCTATGGGCATTCGACTCGTCGTTGATGTCATTCGCCTGCCTCCACAAAGTCCAGATGTTCGTTCATTTGTTGTTCGAGCTCCGTTGGCAAATCCGCATAGGTGTTTAGGAATGGTGATCTTGCCTCGGGCACAGGGAGTGTCCGGCATCCCGATCTCAGGGTCTCGGCTAACGCCCTCGACTGCTCTGAGACGTCTTCAGCCACCTGCTCAGTTAGCTGACCTGTGGACTCCAGATAGAGTCGAAGCCGCTCAATAGGATCTAGAGCAACCCACGCGTCGTTTTCGGCCTGGGAACGGTACCTGCCGTCATCATCCGAGGTCGTATGAGGGTTCCTGCGATATGTGAGGGCTTCGATCAAAGTGGGGCCCTGACCCGCCCGTGCCGCTGCTAAGGCTTCCCTGGTGGCCGCCAAACAAGCGAAGACATCGTTCCCATCGACGCGCACACCTTGGAACCCGAAACCGTGGGCACGATCCGCGACTGGTACCTTGCTCTGGACAGAATAGGGAGCTGAGATGGCCCACTGGTTATTTTGGCAGAAGAACACCACCGGAAGGTTTTGGGCTGCAGCCCATACGAACGCTTCATTGGTTTCGCCTTCGCTGAGGGCGCCGTCGCCGAGAAACACCAGGACGGCGCGGTCTCGTGCCGGGTCTCCGGTACCAACATCGCCATCCCGGACTATGCCCATGGCATAGCCCACGGCGTGAAGCGTCTGGGCGCCGATTACGAGGGTGTACAGGTTGAAGTTGTTCGCTGTGGGGTCCCATCCGCCAAGAGTCGTTCCCCTGAAAAGTCCTAGGAGATCAACGGGGTTGACTCCACGGCACCATGCAACACCGTGTTCCCGATACGTGGGAAATACAACGTCCCGGGTGTCCAAGGCATGCGCTGCCCCTATTTGAGCGGCTTCTTGGCCCAATAAGGAGGGCCAAAGCCCCAGTTCGCCTTGGCGTTGCAGTGCAATCGCCTCACTATCCACCGTGCGGGCCATGATCATGTCGCTATAAAGCCCGATGGAGTTAGCTGAGTCGAGATCAAGGAGGAGTTTCGGAGCGGCCGTGTAGTTGCCAGCAGGATCCAACATAGAGATGGGTTCAGGGTTCATGCTCATCCTTTGGTTTCTAGGGAAAGTTGTCTTCGAACCCGCACGTAATCGGCGGCTGCCGGGGTTTCAGAGCCCAGCATCCGGGAGATGACCCCGCGTGCTGGGAAAAGACCGCTGTCGCCGGACCCGTCCTTCGCTTGATTACGACCGACGATCCGCCGAGTCGATTCCCCAATGGAATCCACATCAGGTGAAGTCGTGCCAACATCCGCGGTGATAAATGAGCCCTCGAAAGGGTCAATAGGCCGGCCATAAGACTGACCAATGCCGAAGACCTCAATTTGGCCACCAAGAAGCAAGCAGTTGCGATTGCTGTGTAGGTCGTCCTTCACAAAGGCGCAGAGCGTCCGGCGTTGCTGCTTTTTCGCTGTCGTGCGGGTGAAATCTCGTTCGACCCGATGCCGGACCCTTGGCTGTACCGGGGAGTGATACGATCGCGCGGAGGCCGGTCGAATGATCCCTAAGGACTGTGACGCTCTCATGGGTCGGGTCTCCAGATTCTTCCAATACTCCGTTCTCCCCAATTCCCTGGTCTGATAGCAAGACGGACGGCATGCGTTTCCTTGTCTGATGGTCCTGTGGATAGCGACGAAATGTGCTTGGACCAACCTTCAATCTGGAGGGTGAGGTGGTCAACTCGTTCGCCAGCAACTAATCATTCGGCCAAATTGGCCAACTACACAGCAGGGACAACTTGACAAAATGAGCAGCCTCGACCGACTCGACTCGGAACTGATTAAGCGCCTGAACACTAACGCTCGGGCAGGCGTCGCTGAACTTGCTGCCCAGCTAGGCATTTCTCGGAACACGGTTCATGCGAGGTTGCAGAGACTGGAAAACGAGGGCATCTTGAAAGGCTTCAAGCCGGTAATTGATCTTGAAGCCGCTGGTCTATCTGTTCAGGCTTTTGTGGGCTTGGAACTTGAGCAAAGACAACTGCCCCACGTCATCGCGGGACTGAGGAGCATCCCGCAGGTATTAGAGGTAACAACACAAGCGGGCCGGGAAGATCTGCTGGTTAGAGTCGCCGCTGCTACTCTCGCTGACTTGCAGCAGGCGGTGGCCAGCATGATTGAAATCCAGGGAGTGCGCCATTCCAACACGACCTTGTCCGTCTCCACCCCTCTCCCCTTTCGAGTCCAGCCCCTGCTTGATCACCTCAGCAAAGACTCTGGCTGGGGTCGATCAACTGCCCTACCAGGGTAAGTCGTCAGCGAATCGGAAACGGCGGCTGGCAGGCATTGCCGGTTCGTACCTAGGGTTGCAGTCATGAGTCAGCGTTGTCCTGCTGGACAATGGAAAACCCGGGCAGGGAGGACTCTTCCGTATCTCCCGATGTCCGGTCGTGCCCTGACCTGCCAGCCCTTGCTGGACCGCAAATCTATGATGGGTCGTAAGGGGTTGCTCTAGTCGATCCAATAGAGCCAGTGGGGCAGCTTTGAATGCCAGGGCAATTGTCCAGTGCCTGGTCTGCTGCTATACCTCCCAGGAGGGACTGCCTGGCGATGGCGCCCCGTCATGCACGGTGAAGCACGGCCTCGGCGCCGTCTAGGACGACTATCAGGAAGTCCAACTGTTGCAGGCCGTACGGTGTCGATACCAAGCGCGGATATGCGGGAGGGGTTCTCAATTCGCGTGCGGTCGACGCTACGAAGGGCAGCCTTCAGCGCGCGTGTGCGTCTGCGTTCTGCAGGTTTGGCGGCATGAATGACGTCTTGTGCGTGTCCCAGACACAAGCTAGTGAGCATAGTTACCGGGGAAATCGCTGGGCCTTCCCCAGGGCAGCGCGCTAGATGCCTGCGCGTAGGCGCTGGCTTAGCACGTGCGGCCACCGCTCCCCCGTCAGCTTTCAACCCGGCAGGCCGACATATGGTCCATAATTGGCACTCAAACTGGGGCACTAAAAGGTGCGTTCAGGCGGCTGTCCGGCGACAGGCAAGGCGCGTTTGTTTGCCCAGGATGTTCTGCCGAAGCTTGCGGGTCGGTAGATCCGCCTGCTAATTGCCAACATTGGACGCTGACCTGCACTTCCTTCAGGGCCTCTAATCGAGTCCCTCAGCATTCAACGACGTTGACGGCGAGGCCGCCCATGGCTGTTTCCTTGTACTTGGAGCTCATGTCCCTGCCGGTCTCGCGCATGGTCACGATCACCTCATCCAGGGACACCCGGTGCGTGCCGTCCCCCCACAGGGCCATCTTCGCGGCGTTGATGGCCTTCGCCGCCGCGATCGCGTTCCGCTCGATGCAGGGAACCTGGACCAGCCCGCCGATCGGATCGCACGTCAGGCCCAGGTTGTGTTCCATTGCGATCTCCGCAGCGTTCTCCACCTGCTGGGGTGTGCCGCCCATCACCTCGGCGAGGGCACCCGCGGCCATGGACGACGCCGATCCCACCTCGCCCTGGCAGCCCACCTCGGCACCCGAGATGGATGCCTGCTCCTTGTACAGCACCCCGATGGCACCGGCCGTGAGCAGGAACTTGACCACGACGTCGTCGCGGTCTTCCTGCGTGGCCTTGTCCATGCCGGGCGCGAAATGCAGTGCGTAATACAGGACTGCCGGGATGATGCCCGCGGCACCGTTGGTGGGTGCCGTGACCACCCGGCCGCCGGACGCGTTCTCCTCGTTCACTGCCAGGGCGATGAGGTTCACCCATTCCTGCCAGTACTTCGGATCCCGGTCCTTGTTCTCCTTCTCCAGCCGCTCATGCCAGTCCGGAGCACGACGGCGGACCTTCAGTCCGCCGGGCAGCAGACCCTCCCGCTTGAGGCTGGTTGCCACGCACTCCTCCATGACGGAGTAGATGTGCAGCAGGCCTTCGCGGATTTCCGCCTCCGACCGGGACGCACGTTCGTTGACGAACATGATGTCGCCGATGGACAGTCCCTTGGACTGGCACCGGCCCAGCAGCTCAGCAGCTGTGCGGAACGGCAGCGGCAGTTCCTTTTTGGACTCGTCGAGTTCCTTCAGGGCCGCGTCCTCTTCGCCTTCGCGGACAATGAAGCCGCCGCCGACGGAGAAGAACGTGGCCTTGTGCAGGACCTCGCCTGTTTCGTCAGTCACGGTGAAGGTCATGCCGTTGGTGTGCCGCGGCAGGACAGTCAGCGGTCGCAGGACCATATCCTTCACGCCATACGGCAGAGGGACGGAACCAGCGAACTGGAGGGTGCCGGTTTCGGCGATCGCGACGAGCCGCTCCTCCACCTCGGCCGGCAGGATCTTTTCGGGGTGGAAACCTTCCAGGCCCAGCAGGATCGCCGTCATGGTGCCGTGGCCGTGGCCCGTTGCCGCCAGCGAACCGTACAGGTCCACCCGCAGCCCCGCCACCTTCTCCAGATTGCCGGAGCCCGTGAGCTCTTCGGCAAACACTGCGGCGGCGCGCATCGGGCCAACGGTGTGCGAACTAGACGGCCCGATCCCGACGGAGAACAAATCAAAGACTCCAACGGCCATTCAAGTTCCTTAGGTGTCATGTCTGTTCGGGCAGATACTCATGCCGGAAGCTGGTGATCCGACCGTTATACGCAATGCCTGCGACTACAGGGCCCGATTTCTCTTCAAACTCCGAACGCTGCCCCTCGCTCATCACATGCTTGGAGCGCGGTTGCCTTCATGGGAAAAGAAGGCCACTTCGGCCGACTCTGGGGCCGAAGCGCCGGCATGACCGGCATACAGCCCTCAAAGCGCGACGCCGGGGTGGGTGCCCACTTAGGGATGGAACGGCTGATGCAGGAACACTGAACAAATCAATGTTCCTGCATCACAGTCCGCCTGACGCGGTTCAGTGAGGTATGCCGGTCCCTGAGTGAGGGCCGGCCTCCACACTTCGCTTAGTTCTGGTCAGGGGCAGAACCCGGCTTTCCTTTCGGCGGTAGGGTCAGGACAGCCTCCGTCTGGTTGCCGGCGTTGTCTGTGGCCCGGTAGGTCACGGTTGAGGTCGTATTTTTGACCCGAAACGGTTCCGAGTAGCGGGTCCAGGCAGTGGCTGCACCGATTCTGTATTCAACGTCCGCGATGCCAGACAGGCCATCGCTGGATTCGAGGGAAATTCTGCGGGACGAACTGGCTGAGGCGGCGACGTCTGGGGAGGTCGAATCAACGTTGAACGATGTGCTCACAGAGTCCGAGCGGTTTCCTGAAGCGTCGGTGGCGCGTATGAACGCTACATGACGTCCGTCAGTGAACTCCTGAGAGCCATCAAAGGGGACCCAAGTGGTGCCATCGGCTGAAATTTCGATGGCAGGGGCGCTATCAACCTCGTCAAGGGCTGTGGCCGTAATCTGCACGGGCCCTGCATACCACCCGTTGGCTCCATCCTGCGCTTCGGGGTTCAGTGCGACATTGACTACCGGGGCCGTCGTGTCCGGCTCCTGCACCATTGCCTGATGGTGGGCGGCAATCCGGTCCGGGGCGAGTTCCTTGTCGTAGAAGGCAACTTTTCCAACTGCTCCGTCGAAGAACGACTTGAAGTCCCGGGTTCCCACGCGGAACGGGGCGTCCCCTCGTTCGGGAACAATGACAGTTCCGCTGATGCTCAGATCGTCCGTATCCCGAAGGACTCCGTCCCGGTAGATTTTTGTGTAGCCGTGCGGGTATTGGGCGCTCTGGGCGTTGTAGTTGATGACAAGGACATAGTGGATCCATTCCCCGGCCACTATGGCGTCCTGGAAATAGGAACCGGCACCAAGTCCACCGGATGCATTGAAGAGGTACCCCGAGATGCGATTTCCGCGGCCCACCGTGTTATCCGCCGAGTACATGCGCGATACGTATTCGTGATTGTCCAGCTCCCCCTTCCCCATCCAGTGCACATATCCGTTGTTGCTGTGGCTGAACGTCAGTGCGTCTGGACGCATCCACGCCTCAATGGTGATGACGCCGTTGGTCGCTGGGCTGAGTTCAGCGCTGTCTGCTGCTTCGAGGTACTGTGTGGCGCCGTCAAAATCCGCGGCACTGTCCCCGTTAGGTAACGTTGTGGCATTGGGTGACTTGAAGTATGTTGCGGTGTGACCGGATCCGGTGAGGTCCGGTTCTGCGCCGCCGCCGCCGGTGTTCCCCATGGTCCAATAAATGTCAGGCTGGTCGGCCAAAACGGTGGAGTCGTAGGAACCAGGAGCGCTGGCCGCCGACGCGGGGAGCGCTCCCATGGTGCTGGCCGCGAGGGCAGCAATCAGGGCAACCGTCACAAGGAGCGGTTGTGGTGAAGTGTGGCGGGTCATGGTGGTGCCTCTCTGTTGGGTGTGTGACTAATAGTGCGAGGATTCGTCAGGTCAGCCAGTCGTGGATGTTCGTGCTGATGAATTCCTCATCAAGCAGCCATTGATGGCGTTCCCGGGCGGCAGCGATTTTTTCCCGCTGCCCGGCTGACAGCACTTCGCGGTCTCCGAGGCACGCGGAGGTGGCCAGTAACCCCTGCTGCCGAAGGACCTCGTTGACTCCGGCGACGCAGCCGGAGAAGTTATTGTCGACGTCAAACACGGCGGCGTTTACGTCTACAAGGTCCGCGCTGAGTGCCAGCAGGTCGTCCGAGATTGCACCGGCCTTTGTCTGCTGCACCACCTGTTTGACCAACTGCACTGCAGCACGCGTTCCCACAGCCCACTGGCCCAGGAGTCCGCCGCCGGCACGGATCTCACGCGGCCCGCCAGTTGTGGTGCGGCGGTACGGTGTGATCAGATCCTGGACGATGGCGTCGTCGTTGCCCGTTAACAGTGAGATGTCGTTCCAGCGGTCGTGCTCCAGCAGGGTCTGCACAACATCGTTGGTCCGGTACCGGTCGAAGGGCGCCGTCTTTACGGCTACTGTCGACGGCTGGTCGAACAGTCGGCGCCAATAGTCCGGACTCAGGCGGAGCCCTCCCACGCTTTCCTGAAGATAAAAGCCAATGGTGGGAAGGACCGCACCGACGGCTTCGGCCCGTTCCAGTAGGGTTTTCTCGGTACGTTCGGTCATCCCATACGGACATAACAGGACTGCCTCGTAACCCAAGGACGAAGCCAATTCAGCTTCAACCACAGCATCAGCCGTGTCTCCGCAAAGGCCTGCCACAAGGAGCGGCCCTGATCCGGCGTTGGCCGTTTCCTCCGCTGCCATGCGCCACACGTCGGCCAGCCGTCCGCGGTCACCGTGCAGCTCGAACTGCGTTGTGTGGACGCCCACGGCCAGTCCGTTCACGCCGCAGGCAAGGTAATACCGGGAGAGTGCACGCTGGGCCCGTTCATCAATGGAACCGGAGGCGTTCACTGCGAGCGGGTGCGCGGGAATCACTACTCCGCCCTGGAGCCTTTCAAGAACGGTCCGGCCCATCAGTACTTTCCCCCGCGCTGCTGGAATTTGGTGGCCTTGCCCAGTTGCCGCTGCCCGCCCGTAACCCATTCGGCGACCCAGGAAATCAAGCGCCGGGCCGGAACGGTCGGGTAGCCGTACAAGTCAAAGCACTCACCGGCGTCGCTGAGCAACGCATCGGGGGCCTCCGTACCGGTGAAATGCGCCACCTGACCCATCTCCGTCGCCAGCAATAACGCCAGGCGGCGCACGGGAATAGTTTCCGGGCCCGTTGAGTTCAGGATCCTTGGTGGGATGCCGGCTAGTTCGACGCTCCGCAGCGCCCAAGAGCTGATGTCGCCCTGCCATGCCACATTGACGGCCGGCATGCTTACGTCCACCGGCTCGCCGGCAGCGATCTTGGTGGCGATGTCAGCAATCACGCCGTAACGCAGTTCGCAGGCATAGTTCAGCCGGAAAATAGTGGTAGGCGTTCCCCAGGTGTGCGCCGCGTTGGTGAAAATACGTTCCCGGGCGAGGCTGGATTGGGCGTACTCCCCCAAGGGCTGCGGGAGGTCTGACTCCACCGATCCCCCGTACGCCAGTGGCGTCAGCGGATACACGTTTCCGGTGGAATATACAACCGCAGGAACACCCCGGTACCGGTCCGCCACAAGTGCTGGAATGGCGGCATTCGACCACCAGGTCAGGTGTTCCTGGCCCGTGGTTCCAAATTTCATTGCGGCCAGATAGAAAATGGCACCGCCATCGGGCAGGCTGGCGTAGCAGCGCGGATCTGAAAGATCTGCTACCTGTGTCTCCACTCCGACCTCTGCCAACTGATCCCTGACTGGTGACTCAGAGAATCGTGACACGGCGATGACTTTGGCGCTGGAACCGACTTCGTCCAAGGCGCGGCGTGCCATCCGGGCCATGGTGGGCCCGATCTTTCCGCCGGCACCGAGCAGCACGATGTCTCCGCCTACCGCGGCTAGGGCCTGTCCCACTTGCTCTCCAGGACGCGAAAGCCATTCGTCGAGGATTCCCTCATCAGCGGGCGCGGCCTCCAGCCGCAGTGCGGAATTGGTTTGAGTGTTCACTGAATACCTTCCTAAATTATTTGCACTACGGCGTGCAAACGTTTGCACGCCGAGCCGTCAAAGATTGTTCATTGAGGTGTGATGAAAATTTGTTAACTCCGGGTGGCCGGATCCTCGGGGTTGGGTCCGGCCGCTCCGGGAACGGACGTGGGGTTCTACCTATGCGTTGGAGGTGGCTTGGACACGGAAGCGCGCTGGACAATGTGGGCCGGGACCACGGTGGCCCGGGCGTCCAGCTCTCCGTTGGCGTTCGGTACTTCCAATAGGCGGTCCACGGCAAGGCGTCCCACGACGTCGCTTTGTCCAGTGACGGTAGTCAGCCCGGGATGGGCGAGCTCCGCCAGGACGTCGTCGTGGCCGGTGACGCTGATGTCGTCCGGTACTGACAGGCCGAGCCGCCGGAATCCTTCGATCAGCCCGGACGCCAGGACGTCGTCGAACGCCATCACCGCCGTGGCCCCTGACTCGGAAGCGGCTTTGGCTGCTTCTATCCCCTCCGAATACTTCGCCGTGGTCGGTTCCAGGAACACTACCTCTATGGCCCGGATCGCTGCACGGGTTTCCACTGCCCGGGCACGTTGCTTGTTAGCCCACGAGCCCGCCGGGCCTGGCAGGTATGCGATCTTGCGGTGGCCCAAATCCGCGAGTTGGTCCACGAGTTCTGCCATGGCGGGGGCGGAATCTGTGTAGATGCTGGGGATCCCGGTGATGACGCGGTTTACCAGGACCAGCGGGATGATTTTACTGATTTCGCGGATGTGCGGTCCGCTCATCCGTGGGCCGCAGAGGATAATGCCCCGGCATTGGCGGGCCAACTGCTCACACACCTCACGCTCGATGACTGCGCTGTCGTCGGTGTCAGCCACAAACACGCCCGTATCCCGGCTGCGCGACCAGGCCTGCGCGGCCTTAAGAAGAGTTGTCATGTATGGGTTGGAGATATCTGAGACCACTAGGCCGATATTTGTGGACGTCCCGGTGATGAGGGCACGGGCCAACAGGTTGGGTGAGAACCGCAGGGTGCTGGCTACATCTTTCACGTTCCTTACCGTCTGCGGCGACAGAAGCTCTGGGTTGGAGAACACCCTGGACACGGTGGAGATCGAAACTCCCGCGGCTTCGGCGACATCCTTCATCTTGGCTTTCCCGGTGCGTGCGGTCATGTCCTGCCTACCTGTGAGAGACCTTTGTCGTCATCATACAAAGAACGCCCACTGCAGGTCGGGTGCCCCGCGGGCGTCGCTATGGCTGTCATCAACGGGTGATGTAGACCGCTGTATTCAGTAAGGTCGAGACTTCCGCCCGGGCGCGCCCAGTCGAGCCCGAGCTCCGAGAAGAGGAGCCCGGTCTCCGTGACGGTATCTATGTGTTCGGCGATCCCGGGAAAATACCTGAAAGTGCGGCCTTCGTGCAGGCGTTTAGCCTGCAAATGGGACAACCGGGCTGGTGCGTGCGCTGCCTCTACTGAGGCGTTGACTACCATCACGAAAGGCCGCACCGCTGCGGCGTCGATCAGCTCATCTGCGGAGCCTTCGGGGTTGGTCACGGCATCGTACAGGGCCGCCACCTGTCCCGTGACCGGAAAGCTCACCGGGGCCTGACCGGTACTGACAAGACAAAATCCGTCCCGGTGACGGATTGTAGCCGTTCCCTTAGATCCGTGGAGCGTCACCGCGGGTTCCCTAACAGAATCGGCAGCAGTGGTTCCCACCGCTACCACCTCTGGCCCATAATTGGAGCGCACCCGGAGTGCACCCAGGTCGTCTCCTTCGATGGCGCGGACAGAGTAGAACTCTGCGTCCACGGTCTGGGGTGCCCAGCGCCCGTCCACGCATTTCGCGAAGGACAAAGCCGTATGCAGAATATGCGCCAAGGGATTGAAGAGCGGCCCGTCCAGAACCGGCAGTCCGTCTGAGAACCACTTGCCGGCCCAACCGCTACGTTGGTAGTAGGCATCGGGGCGCTCCAAGGCGGCGTGGGCGGTGATCCGGTGGACTTCCCCGATTTCGCGGCTGGCTAGTACGGTCTGGAGTGTCTCCACACACCGGCGGGTTTCCTGGAATCCAATTTCGAAGCGTCGTGATGTTTGCAGTGCAGCGAGCTCGTCCAGCTGTTGCAGCAAAGGAACCGGCGGTTTCTCCAGATAAAGGCCCACGCCCCTTTTCAGTACTGAGTTGGCTACGTCGAAGTGTGTCTGTGGGGGTGTAGCCACTACGACGACGTCGGGTAGCCCGCCGGCGAACGACTCTTCGACGCTTCCGAACCACCCGGGTTCCGCCTGCGAGGCGGCCAATGCTTGCCGGGTCTCGTCCGCAAATCGAAGGTCGACGAGGCCGCTCAACCGGATCAGGCCCTGAGCATGCCATCCGAGAAGACTCTCCAGATGGCGGCGCCCATATCCCGAGGTCCCAACGAGGGTGACTTCGGGCAGCCGCGATTCGTCTTTCACCCTTTCAGCGCTCCTTCCGCAAGACCCTTGAAGACCTGCTTCTGCATCAGGAAATAGACCAGCAGCGGCGGGATCATCACAATGATGGCTGCCGCCGAGATCACTCGCTGGTCCGCAGAGAAGGCACCGGACAAGAATTGGATCCCCACGTTGACCGGGTAGTTGGCCTCGTTATTGAGGATGACCAGCGGCCAAATGAAGTGGTCCCATGAGTCGAGGAAGCCCAGCACTGCCACCACCGCCAAAGAACCGCGAACAGAAGGGAGCATGACGCTCCAAAACAACCTGAGCGGACCTGCTCCGTCGACGGTAGCCGCCTCTTCCAGTTCGTTAGGGACGTTGAGGAAGGCCTGGCGCATCACAAAGATGGACACGATGGACACCGCTTGGGGCAGGACCACTCCCACCAGGGTGTCCTGCAAGCCCACACCGCGGGTAACCAACAGTGTTGAGATCAGGATGACTTCAAACGGCAGCGCAGCGGTCGCGAGCAGGACAGTCATGTAAAGCGCCCGCCCACGGAAGGCTATGCGCCCCAAGGCGTATCCGGTCAACGTAGCCAGTACTATGTTGGTCACCACGCCCATGGCGGCGATCAGTGCCGAGTTGAACAGGTACCTTGGCAACGGGATAGCAGTGAGTGCGGTCACGAAGTTCTGCAGCGTAGGGTTCTGCGGAATCAGGTTGCCCGGAAAGCCCGCTGTGGACTCAGTAACGCCCTTAAGGGAAGTGCTGAGCTGCCACAGAAGGGGACCCAAGACGGCGGCGACGGCGATGACCATGAAAAACCATCGGATGGCTTTCTCTTTGCCCGCGACCTGGTCCCGGCGCCTGCGCTTTGCCGGCGGCCGGACTTTGTGGCCGGAGTCTGATGTTCCGGTAGGCCGATTGGCGGCCGACTTTCTAAGTGACGTGTTCATGAACGGTTCCTTCGGGCGAGAAGCCAGCTAACGGCAGAAACGAGCAGAACGAACGTAAAGAGGACCAGGCTCACAGCCGAGGCATAGCCAGCATCCGTTCCCGGGGAAACGCCCTTTTGGAAGAGGTACAGCACGATAGTGGTGGTCGCATCGCCGGGGCCACCCCCGGTCATCACGAACGGCTCCGTAAATACCCGGAGTGTGGCCACCGAAGCCAGGATGGCGATGAGGACGGTGGTGCCGTTGATTTGGGGCAGCGTGATGCTGACTGTCCGATGGAACCACGAAGCTCCGTCAAGCTCTGCGGCCTCGTCAAGCTCCTTTGAAACGTTCTGCAGTGCCGCGAGCAGGATCAGCGTGTACAACCCGCAGCTCTTCCATACCGTCACCAGCATGATGCTGAACAAGGCCAGGTGGGAGTTATTGAGAAACTGAATCGGGGCTGAGATCACGTTCAGGCTCTGAAGGATCTGGTTAATCAGTCCGTCTGATTTGAGGGCGTACTGGAACATCAGTGCCACCACGGCCATTGGCATGACCATGGGCGAGAACAAGATGGGCCGTACGATGCCTGAGCCACGCATCGAAGTGTTGACGAGCACAGCCAACAGCAGGGACAGCCCCGTAATGACCGGGACCGTGCAAAGCATGTAGAGGAACGTCCGTCCCACCGATGCCCAGAAGAGTCCGTCGGAGGCGAGCTCTGTGAAGTTTTGCAGGCCGATGAAGACCCCGCCACCGACCGTGTCAGCGTTGGTGAATGCAAGCACAAACGTGTTGATCAGCGGAAGGAAAAGGAAGACCAGCTGCAGCACCAGGACTGGCCCCACGAAAAACAATGGCACGTACCAGCGGTGCTTTTTCAATTGCCCGCGCTTTTTCCCGGGGGCTCCGCCGGCGGGGGCCGTTCCCCGTGCGGGCGATTGTTTCCTGATGGAAACCATTGTCATTACTTGCGTTCCTTGAGAATCGAGGTCAGCCGCTCCTGGGCACCGGCAAGGGCGGCTTCGGGGCTGATTTCACCCAAAATTGCGGGCTGCAGCGAGGACCAGAGGGTCGTGGCGAATTCCGCGTCAACAGCTGCCGGCTTGGCAATCGTCTTTCCATCCAGAAGGCTGGAGGCCGCGATCGCGCGCGATTCGGTGGGCAGATCAGTGGCAGGGGCCGTAAAGAAGGAATCCTTTAGTGACTCCGAGGTGCTCGGAAAGACACTGGACTGCTTTGCCAGCGACAGCTGGTTATCAGGCGACGTCATAAACTTCGCGAAGGCTACTGCGGTGGCCTGCTGCTTCGACGTCTTGGGAACAGCCAGACCGTGCGCCACCACCCAGGACTTGCCGGCGGCTTCGCCCAACGGGTTGTCGACCGCAATCGAGCTGAAGACATCAGGTGCGTTCTGCTGAATAATCTTCAACCGGGACGGCCCGGTTTCGAGGAACGCGGTTTCTCCCTGCTGGAACGTCGCAATCTCACTGCGTTGTTTTGCGGTGACGGCGTCGGCAGGAATTCCGCCAGACTTGTAAAGCTCGGCCAGTTCGGTGACAAAAGCCACTGCTTCCGGCGTATTGACAACGGCCGCGGTGGAATCATCGTTCACCAGCGGCACGCCCAGGCTAAGCAAATAGTTGGGGAATCCCAGCTCAGTTGGCTGAAAGCCCGCCTTACCCGTGGCGCTGGCTATCTTCCGCGATACGTCGAGCAGCTCCTGATAGCTAGAAGGCACCGTTTGCCCGGCCAGTCCCGAGTCAGCAAGGATCTTCTTATTCGACATCAGCACCGGGGTATTGAGGTACCAGGGAAGCCCCGCGACCTTCGTGGCATCGAAAGCAAAGGAATTCCATGCCGAGGGGACGTACAGACCTTCGATGTCAGAGGCTGCGGTCGCCATATCTATGACCCGCCCTTCACGACCCAACGGAGCCAGAGTGGCTGTGTCCAGATCCATCACGTCGGGAAGGGCTCCGGAAATGGAATCCGCGCTGACCTTTCGGGCGGCGGCATCACTGGGGATGTCCGTCCACTCGACCTTGGCTCCGGGGTGCTTGGCTTCGAAGGCCGCAATGGTCTCCCGGATATAGGTATCGAAGGTAGGCGACAACTGCATGGTCTGGAAACGGACGGATCCGTTAATTTCCCCTGCGGTGTCCACGGTGGACTCCGGACCGGAACTCAGGCCGCACCCGGTGAGTGCCATTGCCGCGCAGGCCATACCTGCGGCAAGTGAGAGGCTTCTTTTTAGAACTGACATGTGTGCTCCTGAAGGTGATTGGGGTACTCCCTAAACGTTTCAAGAAAGGCGTGCAAACGTTTGCTAAAATCAAACGATGGAATCAGTGAATAGTCAAGAGCCAACGACAAAGTACGTCTCCGCTTCCTCCAAATGGATCGATCAGCACCTGGGCGACCTGACGCTGGAACAGAAGGTGGCCCAGTGTCTGCTGGTCCTTCCGGGAGTCGGCCCCGACGGGCTCCCGGACCGCGACACGCGGGATGCCCTGGAGCGCGGTGTGGGCACTCTCCACAGCGTCATCGACATGCCTGCTTCACACGCGGCGCGCTATCACAATTCAGTATTAGAAATCACCGTCGACGCCGGGCTGCCTCCCGCGCTGATCAGCGGAAACCTTGAATCGGGGGTGGGCTATTCCCTCGGCGCAGCTGGCACAGATTTCCCCTACCCCCGGGGCATTGGCATGGCAGAAGACCCGGACCTCGCATACCGGGTTGCACGGCAGACCGCAGAAGAAGCCCGCTCAATTGGCTACCACTGGACTTTCAGCCCATGCATGGACGTCATCTCAACGGCCAACGACCCCATCCTCGGCGTCCGCGCGTATGGTGTTTCCGCCGCCGACACCAGCATTCTGGGTACGGCCCAGATCCGCGGCTATCAGGACGGCGGACTCTTGGCCTCGGCAAAACACTTCCCCGGGCATGGCGATAGCCATGTTGACACCCACAAGGGTCTCCCCAGCGTGCAACGTACGGGCCCCGACCACGAAACCGTCCACATGCGTCCGTTCCGCGCGTCCATAGAGGCTGACGTCGCCTCCATTATGGTGGCCCACGTGACGCTGCCCCGCCAGGGCATTCATGAGCCGGCAAGCCTGTCGCGAGTGGTCAACCGGCAATGGCTCCGCGAGGACCTTGGATACACGGGTGTCATCATCAGCGATTCGCTTCGCATGAACGCCGTCAGCAACACCTATTCCCCTGCAACTGCGTCACTGCTTGCACTAAAGGCCGGCGCAGATGTCGCAAACGCCAAGTGCCCGGCAGGCGAGGCTGCCGGGATTATTGACTTGATCGTCCGGGCAGTCAGGGACGGGGAACTTTCAGAGGCCGACATCGACGCCGCCACTACCCGACTGCTGTTCGCGCGCGTTCGGGTGGGGCTCGATGCGCCTCAGCGCGCTGACGAGGCCCAGGCAGCGAAATTGGACGCGCCGGGTCCTTGGACGGACCCCGCACGTGCACTTACCGTCAGCCTTCACCGTCTGGCGGGCAACGCAACCGTTCTGGCACGAACGAGAAAGTTCGTTGTCCTGGGCAATACACTGCTTGCCCGCCGCTTCGAAAAAGCGGCTCACGAAGTAGGACTTCAGACCATCCTTGACCCGCGGCAGCCCAACGCGGCCAGCATTACAGACGCTGCGTCTCTTTACCCCGGTTCACACATCATTCCCGTGTTCTGCCCCTCGACGGCGATGGCCTCCGAGGAAAAACAAGAGTTCCGGAACGCCACCACAGCACCAGGCGCAAGGGAACGAATTGCAGTGGCCCTGGTGAACTCCAGCCTGCCGGCTTCGGCCTTCGCGGATCTGGGGGCCACCGTTGTTTCGCTTCCCGCGGTTGACACCTTCGGGATCGTGACAGATGCAGCAGTGCGGGCTGCCCTGGACGTTCTGTCCTGACAATGTCAAGGCGGCTGCGCAGCCGAAACTGGCGGCGGCCGCCCTATGCATCACTGGGTACGTGACCTTACGACCGTCCTACGATGTCCTCGAGCACAGCCACTGGACTCACCATGTCGAACGCAGTCCGCCTGGACGGGGCGGATTTGCAGCCGGCGAGGAACTGCAGCAGCATCTGCTCGTTGTAGTCCGTGGGGACGGTCAGTACCCGTTCGCCAGACCCCGCACCCAGCGAAACAGAGAAGGGGACCTCCAAGCCCGGCGTGGGCGCTACGAAAACCAGGGCAACGTCAACGCCGCCAATAGAAAAGTCGGCCTGCAGCCCCCCCGAAAAACGGCTGACAGCAACAGCTAGGTTTCCCGGCTCCAACGCCGGCCGTCCCAAAAGCTCCAAAGCAATCTCCACATGATGAATGCCGTAATGGAACAGCCCGTCATACTCGCTGTTCGCGTCGGCTGGGCCCGTCACCACAAGACGCCGGGACTTAGGCTCTTGCGCCAGACTCGCAGCCAGCTCCGGAAGCTGGGGCGCCAGCCGGTATCCGGAATAAGACATCAAGAAGGCGCCGGAGTCCTCGGCAGCCACCACCAGCGCCCTCGCATCCTCAACGCTCGTCGCGAGAGGCTTGTCCACCCACACGTGAATTCCCTGGCGCAGCAGCCCCTCCACGTTCGCCCGGTGCTGCGATCCTTTTCGGCTGCACTCAATCACTGCAGTCACGTACCCCAGGAGGTCGGTCGGTCGGTCAACCACTACAACGCCGCCCTCTATCCAAGCCTGTACATCAGCACCAGCCTCACGAGCCACCACAGCAGTAATGTGCGCCTTGTGAAGCCGACTAACGAGAAAATTGAAGAACTTGCAGGGCCTGGAGCTCTCCAAGCCAATGATTCCCAATTTCAGCATCGATCCTCCTGAGTTGTATTGCAAACGTTTGCAGATCACAATGAGTTTATCTTCTCCAAGAAATTTCGTCCTCGTCATCGGCTTTCGAAGGAACGCAGCATGCACACATTGACCGATATCGCCCCAGTGATCTTCAGATACCCCACACGAACCGAGCTCGGAAAGCATGCATCCATACGCGCAGCGGACGTCCTGCGCAGGGCAATTGCGGCCAAGGGCAACGCCAGGCTCATGCTGGCGGCAGCGCCGAGCCAGTCGGCGACCCTGGCGTCGTTGCTGGAGCAGCCGGATATCGATTGGGGCGTGGTGGATTGCTTCCACATGGATGACTACCTCGGGCTCCCCTCTACGGCACCTCAAGGATTTGGTAACTGGCTGCAGACCGCGTTTTTCGACCAGGAACCAAGAGCAACTTTCCACCGAATGGATCCTTCTGGGGAGCCCGCTGAAGAGGCTCGGCGCTATAGTGCCGTCATGGGCCCAGAGCCTTTTGACCTCGTACTGCTGGGGCTCGGCGTCAACGGCCATCTCGCTTTCAACGATCCGCCAGCGAACTTCGCTGACGGCCGGGGTGCCAAAGTTGTGGGACTTGACATGATAAGCCGCCAGCAGCAGGTGGACGAAGGCCATTTTGCGACTCTCGGCGACGTTCCCGCCACCGCAATCTCAGTGACCATCCCGCGCCTCCTGAACGCGACAGACATCATTGCTTCCGTGCCCGGGGCCGAAAAGCGCCAAGCCGTTCAGGACAGCCTCAGGAAGCCCATCAGTGGAGCCCACCCAGGAACAGCCCTTCGCACACACCCCAGCGTGTCCATCTTCCTGGACAAAGAATCCGATCCGCGCTAATGGATGCGCAAGAGGCCAGTTTTCTTGGCCAGAAATACCTCGCGGAAATCGCGGCCGTCCAAGCCAGCATCCTGAAGACAGAATCAGTGTCCATCACGCGGGCCGCTGCGATCCTTGCGGACCGAATCGCCGGGGACCGTCTGATCTATATCTTCGGGCCCGGCGGCCACTCAAACCTTGCAGCGCAGGAGATCTTCTACCGGGCTGGAAGCCTGGCGCACGTATCAGCAATTCTTGATGCCGGTACCTTCCTCTCGACCGGGGCCCTGAAATCCACGGCCATGGAAAGACTGCCGGGTTACGGACAGACCGTGATCGAAGGGGCCGGGTTGGTCGCCGGCGACGCACTCATGCTGGTCAACGCATTCGGCATCAACAGTGCCGTGATCGACGCTGCCCTCGCAGCGCGCCGTCTCGGGCTGACCATCATAGGTCTCTCCGGCACTTCGTGCAGTGAACTCATCCCGCCCGACCACCCTGCCCGCCATCCGTCTGCCTTTAACCTGCAAGATATCGTGGACGTCCACATCGACACAAAAGTACCTGAGGGGGATGCCGTCGTCGACATTCCCGGAACCACGGTGCGCTCAGGCAGCGTCTCCACATTCACGAATGCGTTTAGCCTCCAGTGGCTGATGCTGGCGACCATTGCCGAACTGGGTGCCCGCGGGATCGATCCGCCGGTGTGGACATCGTCAAACAGCCCTCGGGGAGACGAGTCCAACCAACTGCTCGTGGGCCGTCTACGAGGAAGAGTAAGCCACCTATGATCAACACAAAAACAATCCGCGGGCGCGCTGCGGACCGCGACATGGCGCTGACTATCGAATACACCAACGCAGGCGTGATTTCCATCGACGAAGACCAACTTCGTCCGGGGGAAGTCCTGCCCATCATTGCTCCAGGCTTCATTGACGTCCAAGTCAACGGCTATGCGGGTATGGATATCAACGGCGGCGAACTCTCTGTACAGACGGTCCTGGACCTCACCGACCGGCTTGCCCGCGGCGGCGTCACAACCTGGATGCCCACCATCATCACGGCCAGTGAAGAGCACATACGGCATGCGCTTGACGTCATTTCACAGGCCCGGATAGGCGACGCGGTCGCCCGCGCGGCAATTCCCAGCGTCCACATCGAAGGTCCTTTCATATCCGATCTTGAAGGCGCCCGGGGCGTCCACGACGCAACGGCAATCCGGCCCCTCGATGCTGATGAAGTGACGAGGTGGCAGCGATCCGGCCCTGTCGGCCTCATCACCGTCTCACCCCACACTCCGGACGCTCCAGCACACATTGCACGGATTCGCGCCCTCGGGGTGTCCGTGGCAATCGGTCACACCCATGCCACACCGGAACAGATCACCCGAGCAGTTGACGCAGGCGCAGCCTTTTCGACACATCTCGGCAACGGTATCCCCTCCCTCCTCCCCCGCCATCCGAATGCCATCTGGACCCAACTCGCAGACGACCGGCTCAGCGCCGGCCTCATCGCCGATGGACACCACCTGCCAATGGAAACCCTCGAGGTCATGCTCAGGGCCAAACCCGTCGGGCGTTCCTTCCTTGTTTCAGATCTCACAGCCATCGGCGGTTCGCCTCCCGGCCGGTACAAGACGCCGGTAGGCGGAACGGTCGAACTTGACGCTACCAACCGACTGTCCTATGCGGGGACAGACCTGCTGGCAGGTGCCGCCTCCACGATTGCTGACGGCCTACGGAACGTCATCGCAGGAACGTCCCAGACCTTGGCCACTGCCCTCCCGCTCGTCACGTCCAGTCCTGCCCGTGCCGCAACCGGCGGACGCCCTGGACTGGGCTACCTGCGCCCCGGCTCCCCTGCCGATTTCGTGCTCCTCAGTCCGTCCGGGCCTACCGCCGGCACTGTCGTAGGAGTTGTGCAAGGCGGACGAAAACTTGAAGGGAAAACATATGAATAACAAGAAACCGAAAAACGCCGATTCCGACCCAAACCTCCTCCCCGTACTCGGACGCACGCGCATACCCCTTCTCAAGCCGCCAGTCCGCATCGTGCACTTGGGCTTGGGCGCGTTCCACCGGTCCCATCAGGCCTGGTACACGCAGCACGCAGGGGATTCAGCGGACTGGGGGATCGCAGCATTCACAGGGCGCCGACCCGATGCCGCACGGGTCCTGGAAGCACAGGACAGCTTGTTCACCTTGGTGGAGCGGTCAAGCAGCGAGGACACTTTCGAAGTCGTCGGCAGCATCGTCGAGGCCGCCGATGGTGCCGACATCGGACGGTTGGCGGAGCTCGTGGCCGCACCTTCCACGTCAGTCATCACGCTCACCATAACCGAGGCCGCCTACGCGGCGGACTCGTCCACAAGACGTCCGGCACCAACGACACCCTTGTCCCGTCTGGTGACGGGTCTCGCCGCCCGGAAGGACGCCGGCGCCGGACCGCTGGCCGTCGTGAGCTGCGACAATGTGGCTGACAACGGCAACGTGGCACGGCACGCTGTCCTCGCCCTCGCCCGAGGGTTGAACACCGAGTTGGCTGATTGGATTGATGTCAACGTCAGCTTCGTCAGCACGTCCGTCGACCGCATCACTCCGCGGACCACAACGGAGGACATTGAATTGGTTGCCGAGGCTTGCGGTTACCGGGACTCTGCTCCAGTGATCACCGAACCATTTCACAACTGGATCCTCTGTGGCGACTTTCCCGCTGGACGGCCTCGCTGGGAAGATGCGGGCGCGGTGTTTGTGGACGATATCGGTCCCTATGAGAACCGGAAACTGTGGCTCCTGAACGGCGCCCACTCGCTCTTGGCATACGCCGGTCAGCTTCGGGGGCACTCTACCGTGGCCCAGGCACTCGAAGACGCTGTGTGCCTGGGTGCCGTGGAAGCGTTCTGGGACGAGGCGGCTGCCCATCTTCACGGGGACCACCTCAACATCCCCGAGTACCGGCAGGCTCTCCTGGAAAGATTCGGCAACGGCAGGATCGCACATCATCTTTCTCAAATCGCCATGGACGGAACAACCAAGCTGCGCATGCGTGCCTTGCCGGTCCTGAACGCCGAGCGTGCCGCCGGCAGGTCCGGCGATGGTGCCGCGCGAATGATTGCGGCGTGGATCGAGTACCTGTCGGCCACAGCAGAATTTCAGGACCCCTTGGCGGCCGACATCCGGAAAGCGACAAACCTTAACGGCGAACAGCGTACCGCTGCCTTCATCGGCCTGCTCAGCCCTGATCTGGCCAATGACTCTGAGGTTAGGTCGCAGATTTACCGGCTTCAGGGGCTCTTCTCCGCCAACTCCAACTAAATCCCATGACCCAGCCCTTCCTGAAAGGATCTGCCGTGAAAATCATTGCCGCTGAAGTGTTCGTGACAAGCCCGTCACGTAACTTCGTGACCCTGCGCATCACTACGGACGACGGGGTCACCGGCATCGGTGACGCCACCCTGAACGGCCGTGAACTGGCTGTTGCCGCGTACCTAAAAGAGCATGTGGCCCAGCTGCTGATCGGCAAGGATCCGCACCGGATCGAGGACACCTGGCAGTTCCTGTACCGCAGCTCTTACTGGCGTCGCGGGCCGGTCACCATGGCTGCCATCGCCGCCGTGGACATGGCCCTGTGGGACATCAAGGGCAAGATGGCGAACATGCCGGTCTACCAGCTCCTGGGCGGTGCGTCACGCAATGGCCTGCGCGCTTACGGCCACGCTTCCGGCGCTGACCTCGAGTCGCTGTTCGACTCGGTCCGTGAGCACCTGGAACTGGGTTACAAGTCCATCCGCATCCAGACCGCTGTCCCCGGCATCAAGGCCGTCTACGGTGTGGCCGCGCAGGCCCAGGCCTCGGGCGAACGCTACGACTACGAACCCGCCGGCCGTGGCGCGTTCCCGCAGGAAGAGGACTGGGACACCCGGGCCTACCTGCGCCACCTGCCCACCGTCTTTGAGGCCGTGCGCAACGAGTTCGGCCCGGAAATCCCGCTGCTGCACGACGGCCACCACCGCATGACGCCCATCCAGGCCGC
>NZ_PJIW01000065.1:0-580 GCF_002929755.1 Arthrobacter sp. 4R501
ACGGACTGTCAGGTCACCGACAGTGGTTTCGCGGCCGATGCGCGGTGTCAGGTTCTGCACGAGCGCGACGTCGGTGGACGTGCCGCCCATGTCAAAGGTCAACAGGTCCGAGAAGCCCGCCTGTTCCGCGGCCCATACCGCGCCGGTGACACCGCCTGCAGGTCCCGAGAGCAAGAGGGACACGGGGTTGCCCGAAGCCACCCGGCCCGAAACCAGCCCACCGTCACTGCGCAGGATGGACAGTTGCGCATCGATGCCCGCCTCGCCAAGCTTGCTCTCCAGATTGCCAACATATCGGGACACCTGGCCCTGCACATAGGCGTTAGCGACGGTTGTGATGGTGCGCTCGTACTCGCGGAGCTCGGGGAGAACAATGGAGGACCGCGAAACGGGGATGCCCGGGAGTTCTTCGGCTGCGATCTCGGCGATGCGCTGCTCGTGCTCGCCGTTGGCGTAGGAGTTGATCAGGCTGATGCTTAGCGCCTCAATACCTTTTTTCTTTAGCTTTCGCAGCTGAATCCGGACGTCTTCCTCGTCCAGGGCCGTGATTACTTCACCGCTGGTGGTGATCCGCCCAATC
>NZ_PJIW01000066.1:0-577 GCF_002929755.1 Arthrobacter sp. 4R501
CGCCCTGTCCCCCGGGCGGTGCAATTGGGTTAAAGCTATGGGTGACGACCCGGCCAGACAAGGGCCTGTTCGGCTGTATGTGGAAAACTTTCCGCATTTTCGCAACAATTTTCACACAGGTAACACTGGGAACTCTGTCTTCACCCTTTCGCCCCGTATATGGTTGGCGCGACAAGTCAGACATTCTCGAGTCCCGGACAGCCTTGCATTGCTGGGTCCTGGGCGCGGGATCACCATGACACTGCCATGAGCGTGTTGTTCCGGAGCGGAAAATGAAGCGGACCCTACTTCCCCCCAATAGCCACCGCGCTAGTCGAGTTGGGGCCGTGCTCCTTGCCGTCTCCCTCATTGCCGGGCCTGGCCTGGCGGCGCCGGCCGTCGCCGTCGCACCGTCACCGAGCGCTACGGCGACACCGGCGCCGACGCCGGCGACAGCCCCTCCGGTACCGTCCACCACGGCTTCGCCCGCGCCGGCCCTGGCAACCGCCTCTCCGGTTCCAGCGCCTCCGGCTGACAGTGTCCGGGTAACGGCTGATAAATCGTCAGAGGCCTACCGAAGCGCCATGGCCGAGGCTAC
>NZ_PJIW01000067.1:0-566 GCF_002929755.1 Arthrobacter sp. 4R501
AGCACCGCCTTGGCCGCGACCTCGCCGCCCGTGAAGAAAATGTGGTCGAAGCGCATCGCCAGGAGCGCGGTGGTCTCGGGGATGCCGCCCTGGACCACCTCGGCCGCTCCGGCCAGGTACTCCGGGATCCAGCGTGCCATGGCAGCCGAGGTGGCCGGGGCGTGTTCGCTGGGCTTGAGCACCACGGTGTTGCCCGCTGCCAGGGCGCCGGCCAGCGGGGCGAGCAGCAGCTGCAGGGGGTAGTTCCACGGGCCGATCACCAGGACCACGCCCAGCGGCGTCAGTTCGGTCCAGGCTTTGGCCGGCTGGACGGACAGCGGCACCGGCACGGGACGCGGCCGCAGCCAGGCCTGAAGGTTCTTCGCCAGGTGCGCTGCCTCGGCCGTGACAAAGCCGATCTCCGTCAGCTGCGCTTCGGTGGCGTGCTTACCCAGATCGCTGCCGAGTGCCGCCGCGAAGTCGTCGCGCCGCTCAATCAGCATCCGGCACAGATTGGACAGCTGCTCCAGCCGCCAGGCCAGCGGACGGGTGATCCCGCTGTCAAAAATTTCACGGGAACGGGCGAC
>NZ_PJIW01000012.1:0-113227 GCF_002929755.1 Arthrobacter sp. 4R501
CAGGGCACACGCGACCTCCGCGACCATGGCCATCTCCTGCCCGGTATGGTCCTCGGGCGACGTTGCAGGGCCCGCCAGAGCCTCTGCAGCGCTGTTGTAACCGGCGGCCAGCCAGGCCTTCAGGGCGGCACTTTTGGCGTCCAGCCGTGAGATCTCGGCCAGCCCGTCCAGGAAACCATCCGCCACCCGGCGCATAGGATCAGCCTCCCCGGAACAGCCGGAATCGGTCCCGTCCCGGAGCGCAGAAGCAAGCTCAGCGAAAGACACCGAAAGGGCCTCCGCCGCCGCCACAGCTGCTCTGCTATCCATACTCAAATCATCCCGCGAGGGTCTGACAATAACGGCGAGGCTAAACGGCTATGTGCATAACTCCGCGAAGAAACGATCCGTGCCTCCAGCCGCCGCGGCAGTTCAGGGCCACAGCTGTCCCCTCGCGCGGAGTGGAGCCTAAGTGTCCGTTCGCGTGAATGGTGGGGTCCGAAGCGTCCGTTCGCGTGAATGGTGGGGTCCGAAGTGTCCGTTCGCGCGGGTCGTCGCTGACGTTGTGGGCCTCAAATGTCTGTTCGCGCCCTGAAGCTATGGGTGGCGGACTGCGGTGCGCGCCAGAACTGCCCGGTACCCTTCCCGGAACGTCGGGTAGGTGAACTCGAGCCCGGTCCCGCGGAGCAAAGCGTTGCTGCAGCGTTTATTGCCGCCGCGGGCCTCGCCTGCTGGTCCGATGGGCGGTTCCGGATAGCCCATTTCCAAGGCCAGGAACCGCAGTACATCCCCAAGTTCAGCGGGAGAGTTGTCCACACCGACATATACCGGCGCAGGCATAGTTTCCATGGTGGCCAACTGGACGATCGCCGCAGCGGCGTCGTCCCGGTGGATCCGGTTGGTAAAGCGTGGTTCATCGGGAACCACGGCATTCCCGCTGCGGACCTGGTCAATCAGCCGCGTCCGGCCCGGACCGTAGATCCCGCCAAGTCGCAGCACAACAGGCGAGCTACCAGTGCCGCGCAGCCGCGAAACCAGGAGTTCCTCCGCTTCGAGGAGGATACGTCCCGAGAAACCGCCAGGAGCCGCCGTCGTACTCTCATCAACCCAGCCACCGCCGGCGTCCCCGTAGACAGCGGTGGAGGACACAAAAAGCACCCGCCGCGGCGTCACGCCGTCGCGCTCCAGGGCGTCCAGGACGTGCGCCAGCCCGTCCACGTAGGCGGCACGGTAGGCCGCTTCCGTGGCTGAGTCGGCGGCAACGGCCACGACAACGGCGGTGGTGTCCGTCGGGACCGCAGGCAGGTCCGGAGAGCCCAGGTCCGCCGCCACACCTTCGATCGCAGAGGGCAGTTTTTCGGGCGAACGTCGCCAGCCCACCACGCGGTGCCCTGCCGCGGCGAAGCGCAGGCCCGCTTCAGCGCCCAGATCGCCGCAGCCGGCCAGGAGGATGGTCACAGGCTCAGGGAGCGGGAACCGGGAAGAACACCCGGGGGTCCTGCAGGAGTGCGGGGTAATCGAAGGCGGACCGGTCGATCACCTCGGTGACGGTGAACGTGCGGCCGAACCGGCCGTCGGCGAGCGTGATGGGACGGCCCAGCACATGCCCGACGGCGAACTTTTTGCCGTCCTCAAACGAAACCGCGACGGCGGTCTTGCCGGGGAGGGTGGCGAACGCTTCCTCCTGCGCCTGGCGCTTCCGGGTTGGCTTCTTCACGAGCTGCTTGGGCGGCAGCTTGCGGGGCTGCTTGGACGGACGGCGGGAGCCGTCGTCGACGTAAACGGGGGAGTAGCCGTCCTCAGGGGTGGAGGGCGCAACAGCGCCGCCGCGGCGTATCGGCGGCAGCGCCACGGTATCCAGCGTCTGCGGATCGATTTCGGTGTGCGGGTCGCGGAGGATCCAGAGGATATCGCCCTCGGGTTCTGCCGGATAGAACTCGTGCTTGGGCTCAGGCCAGATGAAATCCAGGTCCAGGTCGGCGTCCGGGAACACCGTCTTGTAGAACTTCGGTTCCTTGCGGAGCAGCTTGGCGCGGTGGCTCAGGTGGAAATCAGGGTTTCCGAGCCACTCCGGCAGCGGGATCTTGGCCGCGTAGTCCGGGTGTGCTGCCTGGGGCGCGAACTCGGTGATGTTGGCGCGCGTGTTGTCTTCATGGCCGCGGTTGGTCCATTCGTCCACCATCGCCAGGCCGTACATGGTCAGCGCCGGAACGTGGCCCATCCACATGCGGACGGCGGGATGGTCCAGCCAGCCGTACTCGGGAATCACCAGAGCCCGGAGGGTTTGCAGCGCCTCGACACGCTGCTTGCCAAGCCTGGCGGTGTCCAGTGCTGCGGCGCTCTGCCGGAAATCGGGATACGGAAGGAAGGTTTGCATCCCTTCAGTCTGACGGCATGCGGCGGATGTGCCAATTGCAGTGCCCGGCGCCACACGCGCGGGATCCCTGGCAGCGCCCCTCAACTGCGACAGGGCAACGGAATAGTTCACATAGTGGACCGATACATACAGTGGGTGCCGCTAACCACTAAGATCACCGAAACGCCCCACCGTCCCGGAAGCCCCCTCATGACAATTTCACCTGAAGTGACCGCCGGTTCAACGCAGCTGTTTGTGCCCAAATTTGGGCAGATGCTTGATCCGGAGGCCAAGGGCATCCTGGTCCTTGATGAATTTACTCTTGACCCCGCCGCGGCACGACACGAGCAGCACGGCTTTCGTGCGGCCATGGCCTCAGTGGCCCTGACCCTTCGCCGGATCGTCGCGCTGCGGATCGTGATCGCGCTCGTGGCCATCGGCAACCTGCCCCTTTTCCTGATGTCCAGCGGCTGGTGGATCTACGCCGTCTCCCTCGCGTTGGTGATCGGTGTGCACCTCGCCGTCTCCTGGCTCAACAAGCACGAGCCCAAAGTGCGCCAGCGCCAGATGCTGGAACTCCACCTGCACCGCGAGAAGAGCGCCAACTACCGCAAGGTCCGCGACGCCGTGAAGTACATGATCGACACCCCCAGCCGCATGAACGAGCACCTCTACCTTGAACTGCTGGCGGCCAAGCGTGTGGCACTGAACCTCGCCCACGGCACGGTGGCCCTGCTGGACACCAGCGATGACGCCGCGTGGAAGGTCCGCATCATCCGCGAGATTCCGTCCGCGACCAAGGCAGCAGCCTAAGCGCGAAGGATCGCGGACGGCAGGAAGATCAGGTCCCCGCCAGCCATTAAGAACGCAACAACGGACGACGCCGGAGCTCCCCAGCGAGGGGCCCTCCGGCGTCGTTGTTTCCCGGGGTTGTTGCTGCCGGGCTTTTGTTGTTTCCGCGGGCCGTCGTTCCTGGGGAAAGGGGCGGTTCCCGCGGAAAGTGTTGAAGCTTAGGCGGGAAGCTGGAGGACCTGCCCGGAGAATACGAGGTCCGGGTTGGCAATGGTGTCCAGGTTGGCGTCCGCCAGGCTCTGCCAGCCGCCCTCAACGCCCAGCTTGTCGGCGACGGTGCTCAGGGTGTCGCCGGGCTCCAGCGTGTAGGTCTCGCCACTCAGTTCCACGGGCGCGGCATGCTGCGGAGCCGTCACGGCATCCGTTGCGGCCGGCACGGCTGGTGTCTGCAGAGCTGGTGCCTGCACCACAGGTGCCTCGACCGGCACGCTCTCCACAGGCGCCTGGACCGGCGCACTCTGGACCGGCGCGCTCTGGGGAGTCACCGCCGTCGTGCCCCCTCCGCCGCTCAGGCCAAGCTCCGCGGCGCAGGACGGCCACGCTCCCCAGCCCTGCGATGCCTGGATCTGTTCGGCCACGGCGATCTGCTGCTCGCGGCTGGCGTCGGCCGCGGAACCGGTGCCGCCGTAGGCAGCCCACGTGCTGGCGCTGAACTGCAGGCCGCCCGAGTACCCGTTGCCGGTATTTGTGGCCCAGTTTCCGCCGCTTTCACACTGCGCCAGTGAATCCCAGGTTGCGCCGTCGGTGGCCGCGTTTGCTGCAGTGACGGAGAGTGCAAGGCCGGCCGCGGAAATGGCGGCGACGGCTACTCCACGGCGTGCGGCAGTACGAATGGTGGTGTTGTTCATGGTGTGATGCTCCTGAAGGCCACCAGCGCTCGGTCCGTCCCCGGAGGTTATTGCGCCACTGCCCGCCCCTGACGATATAGAGGTCAATTTTCGGTGTCTGCCGGCCGGGCAGTTCTGGTGGAGGCAGCACCGGGCATTCATGTCGCCCGCTTGGCGGGCTTACGTTTCACGCTAGGACATCGCCGGTCCGTTATCAAACCGAGATGATTCCTGTGGTCAGCTGGTGACGAGCTGGGGCATCGCAGCCGCCAGGTAGGGCGCGGTGCGGCTGTGCCGGGAACGGGCGACGCTGGCGGCGGTTCCGGCGGCGACGATCCGGCCGCCTGCGTCCCCACCAGAGGGGCCCAGATCAATGACCCAGTCGGCCGCCGCCACAACAGCCATTTCGTGTTCCACCACCACCACGGTGTTGCCGCTGTCCACCAGGCCGTGGAGTTGGGCCATCAGGAGTTCGACGTCGGCGGGGTGGAGCCCGGTGGTGGGCTCGTCCAGGAGGTAGAGGGTATGTCCCCGCTGGGCACGCTGCAGTTCGGTGGCCAGCTTGATGCGCTGGGCCTCGCCGCCGGAAAGCTCCGTGGCTGGCTGGCCCAGCCGGAGGTAGCCCAGGCCCACATCCCCGAGGCTCTTCAGGCTGCGGGCCGCGGCCGGGATGTCGACCAGGAACGTAGTGGCCGCATCCACCGTCATGCGCAACACTTCCGCCACATTCTTGCCCCGGTACGTCACCTCCAAGGTCTCGGGGTTGTAGCGGGACCCGTCGCACTCAGGGCACGGCCCGTAGCTGCCCGGGAGGAAGAGCAGTTCAACCGCCACAAAGCCTTCGCCCTGGCAGGTTTCGCAACGGCCCCCTGCCACGTTGAAGGAGAACCGCCCGGCACCGAACGCGCGTGCCCTGGCCTGCTCCGTGGCCGCGAATTCCTTGCGCACCGCGTCGAACAGGCCAGTGTAGGTAGCGAGGTTGGAGCGGGGGGTTCGCCCGATGGGTTTCTGGTCCACCGTGACCAGCCTGTCGATCCGTTCCGCGCCGCTGACCGGTCCCACAGACAACGCCGTGGCCGGGGCCGCATCATCAGGTTCGGATAGCTGCGGAGCCTGGTGGTTCTTCAGCCCGGATCCCACAACTTCGCCGAGGACATGCGTCACCAGGGTGGACTTGCCGGAGCCGGAAACCCCCGTGACTGCGGTGAGGACGCCCAGCGGGAACCGCGCATCCAGGTCCTTGAGGTTGTGCCGGCTGATCCCAACGAGCTCCAGCCAGCCGTCGGGCTCCCGGACCTGACCGGTGCGAGGCGCGGTGCCTGCACGAGGTGCCTCGCCGCCGTCGGACGTCCCGCCGTCGGGCCCGCTGGACCCGCCGTCGGAAGTCCCGCCGTCGTCGAACAGGAAGGGCCGGGTGACCGACGCCTCGATGGCCGCGAGCCCGGCAACCGGCCCGCTGTAGAGGACCTCGCCGCCGCCTTCTCCGGCGCGCGGACCCACGTCCACCAGCCAGTCGGCCCGGCGGACCACGTCCATGTTGTGTTCCACCACAAACACCGAGTTGCCGGAGGCCTTGAGCTGGTCCAGGACCGCCAGGAGCGGTTCGGCGTCGGCCGGATGGAGGCCGGCGGACGGTTCGTCGAGCACATAGATCACGCCGAACAGTCCCGACCTGAGCTGGGTGGCGATCCGGAGCCGCTGCATCTCGCCGGGGGAGAGGGTGGGGGTGACGCGGCCCAGCGCCAGGTATCCGAGGCCCAGATCCAGGAGCACGGTGATGCGCTGCAGGAGGTCGGCGGTGATGGCCACTGCCACCTCGTTTTCCTCGCCGGAGGACTGCCGGCGCGACGCGGTTCCGGCTTCCTTGAGCCCGGCGGTGGGCCGGATGATTTCGGCGAGCTCCGCCATCGGTGTGGCGTTGAGGTCGGCGATGTTGCGGCCGCCGAAGGAGACCGCGAGTGCTTCGGGCCGGAGTCCGGTGCCGCCGCAGCGCGGACACGGGCCGGACTCCATAAACGCCAGGACGCGCTCGCGCATGGCGGCGCTTTGGGAGTCCGCCAGGGTGTGCAGGACGTAGCTTTTGGCGCTCCAGAAACGACCTTTGTACGGCTTGGCCACGCGGTCCCGCTCGGGCGTGACTTCCACAACGGGCTGTTCGTCCGTGAACAGGATCCAGTCGCGCTGCTTCCTGGGCAGCTTCCGCCAGGGCACGTCCACGTCGTAGCCGAGGTGGCTGAGGATGTCGCGGAGGTTCTTGCCCTGCCAGGCACCGGGCCACGCCGCGATGGCACCTTCCCGGATGGTCAACGCCGCGTCCGGGACAAGGGATTCCTCGCTGACGGTGTGCGCGACCCCCAGCCCGTGGCATTCAGGGCAGGCACCGGCCGCCGTATTCGGCGAAAACGCGTCGGAGTCCAACTGCTCGGCGCCTGGCGGGTAAGTGCCGGCCCTCGAAAACAGCATGCGGAGCGAATTGGAGAGCGTGGTCACCGTGCCCACGGTGGAGCGGCTGCTGGGCGCGCCGCGGCGCTGTTGAAGCGCGACGGCGGGTGGCAGCCCGGAGATCATCTCCACCTTGGGATTGTGGCCCTGCTGGATGAGGCGCCGCGCGTACGGGGCCACGGATTCGAAGTACCGGCGCTGGGCTTCGGCGTAGATAGTGCCGAAAGCGAGGGAGGACTTCCCCGAGCCGGACACCCCTGTAAAAGCCACAATGGCGTCGCGGGGCACATCCACGTCCACGTTCCGCAAGTTGTTCTCCCGCGCGCCCCGGACCCGGACGAAGCCGTCCGCCAGATGGCCGGGAGCGGGAAGGGAAAGATCGTCAGCCTGTTTAGGGTTCCGCATCGATCCGACTCTAGCCGCGAACCGGCCGGCGGGCGATATCCTGACCCGATGGACAACAACCGGGACACCGCCGCCGATCCGCTGCCACAGACGGGACTGCCAGCCACGGAAGTGCCCGTGACGGGACTTCCAGGGACGGGACTTCCAGCCACGGAACTGCCAGCCACGGAACTCCCCGGGACGGAACCTTCGGAGTCGGACCTGCCCGAAACCGAAGCGGCTGTCAGGATCCTCCCCGTCGCGGAGCTGCATCTGCACATTGAGGGCACTCTGCAGCCGGAACTGATCCTCGAACTGGCCGAACGCAACGGCATCACCCTCCCGTACTCCGGCCTGGAGGAGCTCCGGGGACTGTACGAGTTCACGGACCTGCAGTCTTTCCTGGACCTGTACTACGCCAACATGGCGGTGCTGCAGACCGAGCGGGACTTCGCCGATATGACCCGCGCCTACCTCGCCCGCGCCGCCGCAGCGGGGGTCCGGCACGCGGAGATCATGATGGACCCGCAGGCCCACCTGTCCCGCGGCGTCAGCCTGGAAACCTGCGTCAACGGCGTGGCCTCCGCCCTGGCCACCTCCCAGGAGGACTTCGGCATGTCCACCCTGCTGATTGCCGCATTCCTGCGGGACCAGTCCGAGGAATCGGCGCTGGAGGTCCTGGACGGCCTGCTGGCCATGAATGCCCCCATCGCGGCCATCGGCCTGGATTCGGCCGAGGTGGGCAACCCGCCGGCCAAGTTCGAGCGGCTGTTCGCCAAAGCCCGCGAAGCGGGCCTGCGGCTGACCGCGCACGCAGGCGAGGAGGGACCGCCGTCGTACATTATCGAAGCGCTGGACATCCTGGGAGTGGAACGGATTGACCACGGCATCCGCTGCATGGAGGACCCGGACCTGGTGGAGCGCCTCGTGGCGGACCGGATTCCGCTGACGGTCTGCCCACTCTCGAACGTCCGGCTGCGGGCCGTGGACACCTTGGCGGACCATCCGTTGCCGGCCATGCTCGCCGCCGGGCTCAACGTCTCCGTGAACTCGGATGATCCGGCCTACTTCGGTGGGTACGTGGACGACAACTTTTCCCAGCTGAAGGCCGTTTTTGACCTTTCAGACTTCGACAGGTCACGGCTCGCGGCCAATTCCATCCATTCGTCGTTCGCCCCCGAGGAGCGAAAAGCAGAGCTTCTGGACGAACTGAACCGCGGGTAGCTCTGCACGTTGCTGCTCGCTACACTGGTGCCCGGGCGCGCCCGGGAAGAGTCCGGCGATACCCGGAATCAGCGCTCCAGGGTTGAGTAAACAGCCCCGTAGCCGAGACTCCTGCCTCACTTCTGCTGTAATCCGCGTCATAGTCGGACATGACACGCAGAGTTAACCATTTCAAGTCGCGCGATTAACACGCTGTTGGCAGGATGCCTAGTGACAGATCGCATTACGCAAGGGGAATCATGGCCAAGTCCATCGCAGATAACACCGACCTCCGACTCAAGACCGTGCTGCACGTCCTGACGGAAGGCGTCTGGTCCGGCGGTTCACTCAATGCCGGCGAGGTTCTGGCGGAAGCCACCGCGCGCGTGCCGTTCAGTGATCACGAGGCCACGCTGCTCAGCGGTGGCATTCCGCGTGGACACAAGACGCTCACGTCCGCCACGGCCAAGTTGGTCAAGGCCGGCTGGCTGGTCAAGGGCCGTTCCGGCTGGACCATCACCGATGACGGCATGCGCGCCACGGTCGCGTTCCCCGATGCGGATTCCTTCGCCACAGCGCTCGACGCCGGCACTCCGGTTCCTGCCGACGTCGCCATTCCGCCGGCGCCGTCACCCGCAGCGGCACCCGCAGCCAAGGCGGCTCCCGCCAAGAAGGCCCCGGCAAAGCGGACTCCCGCGAAGAAGGCCGCCGACGCCGTCGGGAAGGCCGCGAAGGCAATCGAGGACGCCGTGGAGCCCGTGGTCAAGGCCGTCCGCTCGCGCAAGGCAGCGCCCAAAACTGCAGCTAAGGCTGCGACCAAGGCAAAGGCAGAGGCGCCTGCTGTGGAGTCTTTCCCGCAGCCTGAAGCCGTGGCGGTTGCCGGCGACTTCAACACCATCCTGGGTGCGCCGGAAAACTGGGCCCCACAGTACGACGAGGCCCAACTGACGCTCGATGCCCTGGACCAGTTGTGGAAGATCAGTGCCGACCTGCCCGCCGGCTCTTACACCTTCAAGATCGCCCTGAACCGCTCGTGGGACGAGAACTACGGCGCGTTCGGCACATTCGATGGCCCCAACCACGAACTGCACCACGACGGCGGCACGGTCACCATCCGCTACGACCACCGCACGCGGGACATCGCCATCAACTGACCGGGCCCGCCCAGTCCGCCGAGTTTTCGTCCAGATAACGGCATCTGGGGGCGGATTTTGGGTCAGTATCTGGACAAAAACTCCGGAGTGAAGCAGTGTGGAAACCGGTCGTCCTGGCCGGTTTCCACAGCACTGTTTCCACAAAGGAGATGCAAAAGTGACCCTACCTTCAGGCCTTACCTCGGGCGTCTGGACCCTGGACATGTCGCACAGCGAGATTGGCTTCACTGTCCGGCACGCGGGCATCAGCAAGGTCCGCGGACGATTCACGGACGCCTCGGCCGAAGCCCGCGTTGGCTCATCCCTCGCCGATGCTTCGCTTCACGCCACGGTCAAAACGGCCAGCTTCGATTCCGGCGACGCCAACCGCGACGGGCACGTGAAGGGGGCGGACTTCTTCGATGTGGAGGAGTACCCCGAGATGACGTTCCGGGCCACCTCGGCGGAGGGCGACGGCGAGGATTACACGCTCACCGGCGATCTCACCATCCGCGGAATCACCAAGCCGGTGGAGCTGGAGGTCGAGTTCACCGGGGTAGCAGTGGACCCCTTTGGTGCCACCCGCGCAGGATTCTCCGCGGAGTGCGACATCAGCCGCAAGGAGTTCGGCCTGACCTGGAATGCCGCCCTGGAAGCCGGCGGCCTGCTGGTCAGCGACAAGGTCAAGATCAACGTCGAAGCGGCGCTGGTCAAGCAGTCCTGACTGCCATGAGTTTTTCCTGGCGCCGCGATGACTCCGGCCGGGACATCCCAGACCGGGACAACTCAGGCCGGGACAACCCTGGCCGGGATAATCCTGGCCGGGATAATCTGCGCCGGGATAACGGCGATATCCGGCTCTCTGCCCGCGTCTTTGGCGTGGTGCAGGGGGTCGGATTCCGTTTCTGGACGATGGGCAAGGCCGACGAACTGGCCCTCAAGGGCGTGGTGAGGAATCTCGACGACGGCTCGGTGTCCATCGTGGCCGAGGGGCCTGGGCAGCAGATCCAAAAGCTCCTGGACTGGCTGAGGTCGGAGAACGCCCCCGGCCGGGTGGAACGCGTGGAGGAGTCAATCTCCGCGGCCGACGGATCGTTCCGGGACTTCCGGGCCCGCTGAGAGGGCCCGCTGACAGGCTCCCCGCCAGCCCCGCGCGGGATGGGGGCTATGTGGACTTTGGGGACGTTTTTTCGGCGCCGTGCTGAAGGCTATGGGGACGGTGCTTTGGCCAAAGTGGACTGGCGTTCCTTCGGCCCCGGCGGATAGGCGTGCCGCCGTCCGGCAAGGATCAGCACAAACGCGACGACGGCGGGGATTGCGGCGGCGATCGGGATCAGGAGCGGCCCCGCGATGGTGAGGGCGGCGGCGCCGAACATCGCGCCGATCATGATCCCTATCTGGATGGTCAGTACAGTCAGCCCGTTGGCGGCGTCCCTATACTCGCCGCCAGCCCGGAGGATGGCGGACTGGTTGTAAATCCCCATCGCGCCGATGCCTGTGCCCCAGACCAGCATCAGGACCAGCGTGACCGGCAGCGCCAAGACCGGCAGGACGCTTCCCACCAGCGGGAGCAAGGCCACGGACACCACAACGCCGGCGACGGTGATCAGGAGCCAGCGCCGCGGACGGGAATCCACGGTGATGCCAGCGATCCAGATGCCCACCAGCCCGGCAACACCGAGAATACTGATGGACAGCGGGATGCTGAAGTCGGGCAGCCGGACCTCGCGCAGGAACGGCGCAATGTAGGTGAACAAGGCGAAATGGGCCATAAGCATCAGCGGCCAGCCAACGGCGACAGTCTTCACTCCCGGCTGGCCGATCGCCTTGCGGATGGATGGGTGCGGAGCATCGGGGATGCGCCGCACCGGGGGAAGCAGCCACACGGCAAGGAGCGCCAGCACCACCCCGGAGGCGGCCAGGACCAGGAACGCCGCGCGCCAGCCGACGATGTTACCCAGGGCGGTGCCCACCGGGGCGCCGATGGCCAGTCCCAGGCTGTTGCCGCTGAACACGATGGCCAGTGCCTTGCCCACTTTGTGAGCTGGGACGATCCGCGCCACAAACGGGGCCATGGCAGACCACAGCAGGCCGTGCGCGATGCCGCCCACCACGCGTGAACCCATGGCCGCGCCGAAATCGGAGACGATGGCCACCAAGGCGTTGCTGGCCGCGAAGAACAGGATCAGCGCGATGAGCAGGTAGTGGCGCGGGACCCGCGACAGCAGCAGCGATAAAGGGATCACGGTGACCACGATGATGGCTGCATAGCCGGCGGTCAGGTAGCCGGCGGTCGCCTCGGAGACCCGGAAGTCGGCGCTGATCTGGGGCAGCAGGCCGGAGGGCAGGAGTTCGGTGGTGATGGCGGTGAAGCCGATGGCCGCAAGGACGATCAGGGCGCCGACAGGCAGTCTGTTGCTCTGGGAGGTCACGCCACGAATTTACCTTGATTCAGCGGTGAGAACACGGTTTCTCAGAGTGTTGCGCGGCTGTGAGTAAGCACACTGTGGATACCCGCGCTGAGGCCGATGAAAGCGCCAAGTTCCTCGAGGCCGGCCGGTTTGGCCGGCATGTAATTGGTGAGCTCGGGGGAGCGGATGATCACGGCCCGCCACTGGCCCCGCGACACGGCCACGTTGATCCGGTTCCGGTTCAGCAGGAATTCGGCCCCGCGCGGAGCCTCGGCAACCGCGGAGCAGGCCATGGACACCAGGACCACCGGCGCCTCCTGGCCCTGGAACTTGTCCACCGTGCCCACCCGGACACCCGGCAGCCCGGCGTCGTGCAGGGCCTGCCGGATCAGCTGGACCTGGGCGTTGTAGGCGGCCACCACCAGGATGTCTTCCGGGTTCAGCGGCCTGGCCGGCTTGTCGTCGCCGGGAAGCCATTTCAGCCCGATGTGCCGCTGGGCCTGACGGACCACCTCGGCAGCTTCCTCTGCGGAGGACTTCGTGTTCCCGCTGTGGTCCACAAAGACTGTTTCCACCCCGGCCGGCAGTTCCGCGAGGCTGCGGAGGGATGCCGCAGGCGCAGCCTCGAGTTTTCCGTCGTAGCTGAGGACGGACACGGCCCGGCACAGGTCCGGGTGCATGCGCCAACTGTCCGCCAGGAAGTAGCCCAGTTCGCCGGGGAGGGTGGCGTGCCCGGCAGCGAGCCAGCCCAGGGCAGACTCGTCCACGGGCTCGGGGTGCGAGCCCTGCGTGACCTGCGGCAGCTGCTGCGGGTCACCGAGGAGCAGGAGCCGCTTGGCCGCGCGGGCCACGGCCAGCGTGTTGGCCAGCGAGAACTGGCCCGCCTCGTCAATGACCAACAGGTCCAAGGATCCGGCGGGGACGGACCTGCCCGTCATGGTCCAGGCGGTGCCGCCTACCAGGCAGCCGCCGGGGGAGGCGAGCAGCGCGGCGACGTCGTCGTCTGAGGTGCGGTGCCACAGCACGGGATGCGGGGCGGCCAGCTTCTTCGCCACACGCGCCGGATCCACACCGGCGGTTTCGATCGCGGTGCACAGCATGTTCTCCACCACTGCGTGGGACTGCCCCACCACCCCGATCTTCCAGCCCTGCTCCACCAGCCGGGCAATGACATGCGAGCCGACGTAGGTCTTGCCCGTCCCGGGAGGGCCCTGCACGGCAAGGTACGAATGATCGAGGTCCAGCAGCGTGGCGGTGATCGCCGTGACGTAGTCCGCTGCACCGGCCGCGTCCTTGCCGACGGCGGCGGGACCCGGCATCGAATGGAAGCGCGGCGGCACCTTGCGCAGGATGTCGACGCCGGGGTGTTCCGGAAGGACCGGGACCGAGGCGCCGACACTCTGGGCCAGCTCGGCCAGGGCGGCTTCGATGCTGGCGGTGCGGATGGGCTGGTCCTCGGTGAGCGCCACCGGAATATGCGGGTAGGCGGGGACCTTTCCTGTTTCCCGCTCTTCGATGGTGATCATGGTCTGGCCGGCCACCCGCGGGTGGTCCTCCACGGCGGTCACCAGCGTGCCAAAGGTGAAGCCGCGGCCCGTGGGGGTTCCCAGCGGATCATGAAGGCCATCAGGGACCGGGGAATCGTAGAGCCGGCACCACGTGCTCCCGGGCTTGAACTCCGACCCTTCGCTCATGACGCCGGTCAGCCTCAGCGTGCGGGTGCGCATCCGGGCCGTGGGCTTTGCGAGCTCCCAGTCGGTCAGTATTTCCGCGGTATCCACCACAAACACGTTGCGGCGCTCGGACCAGTGGTCGATCTCGGACTCGGTGCGGTCGAAGTGCTCCCACCAAAACTGCTTGCGCTCGCGGCGGTGGTACCCCGTCGCTGCGGCCACCATGGCGATGGCCCGTTCGTCGTTGGTCCAGGGGCGGTTGTCCGGGAGCCCGGCCAGGTAATCCTGCAGGCGGCGCTCCTCCGGCGTTGGCTCGGGTTCCGGAAGCGGAGGCGGGGCCGCAGCAACGGACGACGACGGCGCCGGCCGCCCGCCGTCGTCGGAAGTTCCGGTTGCCGCCGCGCGTGAGGCAGCCGTCCCTCGCAGACCCAGCAGCCAGTCGCGCAGGCGGAGGGTGGAGAGGCAGTCGTACTCGTTGTAGTCGGAGATGGAGGCCAGGATGTGGGCGGCCGTGGCGGCGTCGCCGTCGTCCCGGGCGGCGCAGTAACCGGCATACGCCACCACTGAGGCTCCGGCGTCCTTGACGTCCCCGGAGCGGAGGTTGCTGCCCATGTACAGGGGCTCAAGCTTCTTGATGGAGTAGGACGGCTCGGAGATCCGCAGCGAATGCCGGGCGGTGGCGTAAAGGTCCACGAGGACCCCTTCGCGGAGCCAGTTGTCCACGATATCCTCGCCGGCGAGGTGCGTGACGGACAGGTTCCGCAGCGCCGATTTCTCGTAGGCGGCGTAGTGGTAGACGTGCATGTCCGGATACCTGGCGCGGCGCTCTTCGACATAGCCGAGGAAGTCAAGGAAGGCCTGCCGCTCCTCGTTGCGTGAATGTGCCCAGAAGGGCCGGAACACGGGCTTGTCGGCGGCGTGGGCGTCAGCAGCGTCACCGTCAAGCACAGGCGCCTCGATGACGCCGAACAGGTATTCCAGCCCCCACTTGCCGGTGGCGGGGTCCTGCCAGAGGGGATCGCCCTCGAAGTCGAAGAAGATGTCGCCGGGGCTGGGTCGCGGGATCTCCGCCAGCGCGTTCTCCGGCAGCACCTTGAACGTGACGGTGTGCTCCTCGCCGTCCTTGGCGAAGGTGCGGGAACCGTCCGGAACGTCCCGGCCCAGCTGCATCCTTGCCTGGTCGCGGAGCCGGGCCACCGAGCCGGTGGCCTTGCTGAGTGGGAGATCCGCCAGTGCGTCGATGGTGGTGATGTGATCGGCGATGAGTTTCTTCCGCCGGAGGGTGGTCATGCCGCCCACCATCAGGAGGTCGCGGTGGGACTGGACCTGTTCGGCGCAGTAGTTGCACCGCCCGCAGTATGCGACGCCGGGCTGTTGCCACTGCACCGCCGAACCGGCCTCGCGGTGGGCTGCGGTCAGGGTGCGGAAGCGGTCGCGGCGCTCGCGGAAGACCGGCAGCAGGTCCGGCAGGGAGTGGTGGCTGCGGACGTAATCGCCGTCCACCACGGCGCCCAGCACCAGCGTGACCCGGGACGATGGGTCCAGGCCCATGCCGATGAGCTGATCGCCGTAGGCGGCGAGCTGGAGGAGTGCGCCCACCTTGGCGTGCCGTGCCAGCTTGGTGTCCCACACCTCGTAGCGTCCAGGATTGCCGGTGCCGGCAGCCTCGTTGACGATGAAGTCGGCGTAGCCCAGGAATTCTCCGTCGAAAAAAGTTGCCTGGAAGACGACGTCGGCTCCGACGCGGAGCGCGAGTTCCGTTTCGGCGTGTTTGGCCAGCAGCTCGCCGCGCGTGTTTTCCCCACGCTCGATCGAGTACACGCCAGCGCCGCGGCTGGCCTCCCACTCGCCATACTGCGCGATCAGGCCGGCCAGGACCTTGGCCTCGTGCTTGTCACCGAGCGCCCCGGCACGGCGCTGCATTTCGTCGTCGGGAAACTGCGCCTTGGGGGTCCGGCCCAGCTTCTCGTCCAGGACGCGGAGCGTGCGGTACTCACATTCGCTGGCGGCCACCAGGTCGCTGGCGGAAAACACCAGGTCCTGCGGCGCGCCGGAACCGGAATCCGCCCGGCCGGGAACAGCGCTACGCGGATCAACGTGGCCGGGATCAGCGCTGGCTGGATCGAGCAGAAACACGGGGCCTCCCCATTGACGTGCCTGGCCGGAGGACAGTTCCCCTGACGCTGCTTTGAATCTAGCAAGGGGGGCTGACAATCAAGCCCCGGCTACTCCTGCGCTGCCCGCACTTGGGCTTCGTCGTGCTCGGTGTGGGCGTTGCGGAGGAGGTCCATGAATTCGGTTTCGTTGCGGATGAGCCGCTTGTATTTCTCCGGCAGTCTGCGGATCTGGTCTTCCTCGCGGACCATCCGGGCGAACAGCTTGTCCCGCTCGGCCATGTCCGTTTCGTAGTTGAGGTCCAGGTATTCGGTGGCGTGCCGTTTGGCGCCGGACACCGCGTTCTTGGCCTTGCCCTTGGGGCTGAAGATCGAAGCCAGGACGGTGACCGTCAGGACGCCCAGGATCACGGTCAGGGATACCCCCGTGCTGACCTCCACCACGTTGACGTGCTCACCGTCGTTGATGAACGGCAAGGTGTTCTCGTGCAGGGCATGCAGGATGAGCTTGACGCCGATGAAGCCGAGGATGGCGGCGAGACCGTAGGCAAGGAAGATCAGGCGGTCCAGCAGTCCGTCGATCAGGAAGAAGAGCTGGCGCAGGCCCATGAGCGAGAACGCGGTGGCCGTGAAGACGATGAAGACGTTCTGCGTGAGGCCGAAGATGGCGGGGATGGAGTCCAGTGCAAACAGGATGTCGGTGCCGCCAATGGCCACCATCACCAGGAGCATCGGGGTGAGGACGCGTTTGCCGTTCTCCTGGGTGAAGAGTTTGTCGCCATCGTAATGGGCCGACCCCGGGAGGTACTTTTTGGCGAGCCTGACCACCAGGCCTTCGGCGTCTTCGTCGTGGCCGTCGGGTTTGAGCAGGTTCCCCGCGGTGATCAGCAGGATGAGTCCAAAGAGGTAGAACACCCAGGCGAAGCTGTTGATGAGGGCGGCGCCAAGGAAAATGAACGCCGTCCGGGCGATCAGCGAAAACACGATGCCGAAGAGCAGCACCTTCTGCTGGTCCGCGCGGGGGACCTTGAAGCTGGCCATGATGATCAGGAACACAAAGAGGTTGTCCACGGACAGGGCCTTCTCCGTGACGTACCCGGCGAAGTACTCGGTGCCCATGGTGGTGCCGCCGAACCACAGTACGCCCAAGCCAAAGAGGAGGGCGATCCCCACGTAGATGGAGGACCAGATGGCCGATTCCTTCAATGAGGGCGTGTGGGCTTTCCGGACATGGAAGAAGAAATCGAAGGCCAGCAGGCCCACGATTCCTGCGATGGTCAGGGTCCAGACAAAGGGAGGGACGTCCATCTGTCCACCCTACCTAGGCGTTTGCCGTTAGTCCTGCTTGACTTGGATAACCCCCTGAACAAGGGTGGACTGGGACCGTCAAACCGCTGAAAACCGGTGCGTTGACGGTGAGGGCTTGAACCAAGGAGAGTGCAACGTGGCACGCAAGAACCCGCACGTGGAAGAGGCCAACGAGGCTGACATCGAGGTCAGCGGCCACCCCAAGACGTGGGCCGCCGGCGTCCCGGGCGTCTACCACTCGTTGGAGCCGGCCGTGCAGCACATGGGCCTGGTCAGGGCCGGGAAAACCCTGCTCGCCCTGAACCAGAAGGACGGTTTCGACTGCATGAGCTGCGCGTGGCCGGACCCGGGGCACCGCAAGACGTTCGAGTTCTGCGAAAACGGCGCCAAGGCTGTCACCTGGGAGGCCACTCCGGTGGTGATCGGCTCCGAATTCTGGGCCGAGAACCCGGTCAGTGACCTGCGGCAGCGGTCCGAGTACTGGCTGGGGATGCAGGGGCGCCTCACCGAGCCTGTCCACAAGCCGGCGGGGGAGGACCACTACCGGCCGGTCAGCTGGGAGCAGGCGTTCACCATCGTCGCCGACAAGCTCAAGGGGCTGCCGAGCCCGGACCAGGCCGCCTTCTACACCAGCGGCCGGACCTCCAACGAGGCCGCGTTCCTCTACCAGCTGTTTGTCCGGGCCTACGGGACCAACAACCTGCCGGACTGCTCCAACATGTGCCACGAGTCCTCTGGCTGGGCCATGGGCCAGACCATCGGCATCGGCAAGGCCACCATCTCCTACGATGACTTCGCCAAGGCGGACCTGATCATCGTGATGGGCCAGAACCCGGGCACCAACCACCCGCGGATGCTGACCGCGCTGGAGGAAGCCAAGGAGGCGGGAGCCAGCATTGTGGCCGTGAATCCGCTGCCGGAAGCGGGTCTGATGCGCTACAAGAACCCGCAGAAGGTCAAGGGGATCATTGGCCGCGGCACGGAGATCGCCGACCAGTTCCTGCAGGTCCGCATCGGCGGGGATATGGCCCTGCTCCAGGCCGTCTCCAAGCGGGTCCTGGACGCCGAAGCTGCGAATCCGGGCACGGTGCTGGACCACCCGTTCCTCGCCGAACACTGCGAAGGTCTGGAGGAGCTTCGCGAGCACATTTCCCAGCTGGACGAGGCTGCCGTGCTGGCGGCCACCGGCCTGCGGACCGGGGATATCGACGAGCTCGCGGACCGATATCTCAGGGCGGAGAAGGTGATCATCACCTGGGCCATGGGCATCACCCAGCACAAGAAGGGCGTGGCCACCATCAAGGAGATCATCAACCTCCTGCTGCTCCGGGGCAACATCGGCAAGCCCGGCGCCGGAGCCTCTCCCATCCGCGGTCACAGCAACGTCCAGGGCGACCGCACCATGGGCATCTGGGAGCAGATGCCGCCGGCATTCCTGGATGCCCTCGGCAAGGAATTCAGCTTCGAACCGCCGCGCGAACACGGCGTCGACGCCGTGGAGACCATCAGGCAAATGCGCGACGGCGGCATCAAGGTTTTCGTGGCCATGGGCGGTAACTTCGTGGGAGCCATTTCGGACACCCACGCGGCGTTTGCGGCGATGGAGAACACCGAGCTCTCGGTCCAGATTTCCACCAAACTCAACCGCTCGCACACGGTCACCGGCGCCGAGGCGCTGATCCTGCCCACGATGGGCCGCACGGAGATTGACATGCAGGAATCGGGTCCGCAGTTTGTGTCCGTGGAGGACACGGTCTGCGCCGTGCATGCCTCACACGGGACGGTGGAGCCGGTGGCGCCGGGCCTGCTGTCCGAAGTGGCAATCGTCAGCAGGCTGGCCCAAGAAGTGGTGGGTGACTCCGTGCAGGCGGACTGGGCCGGGTTCGAGAAGAACTACGACCTCATCCGGGACCACATCTCGCACGTGGTCAGCGGCTGCGAGGACTACAACCGGAAGATCCGGCAGGACGGCGGTTTTGTGCTCCCGAACGGGCCACGGGATTCGCGGACGTTCACCACCCCGACGGGCAAGGCCATGCTCACCGTCAACGAGCTCGAACATATGGAGCGGGCGGCCGGAACACTGATCCTGCAGAGCATGCGCTCGCACGACCAGTTCAACACCACCATCTACGGCAACAACGACCGCTACAGGGGCATCAAGAAAGGCCGCGAAGTGGTGTTTGTCAGCCCCGGGGACCTCGCCGAACTGGGACTCAGCGACGGGCAGCACGTGGATATCCACGGCGTGTACCAGGACAACGTGGAGCGCGTGCTGCGCAACTTCCGGGTGGTCTCGTACCCGACGGCGGCCGGCTGCGCGGCAGCCTACTACCCTGAGGCCAACGTGCTGGTGCCGCTGGACAGCGTGGCCGAGGGCAGCCAGACGCCGGCGTCGAAGGAAGTAATCGTCCGGCTGGAGCCCGTAGCCGTGCTGGTTGAGGAACCGACCGCCGCGGGATAGGGGCTACCCGTGGTTGAGTCGGCAAAAGCGGCCGTGGCCCGCATAAGCGGTGCTGGCCAGCACCGCTTATGCGGGCCAGAACCGCTGATGGAGACCCGGGGCTCCCTACTGACCGGTGTCCGCCCACCCCCCAGCAGCCGGGCCGCCGTCGTGCCCGTCCTCGCACAGCCGGAAGGCGACGTCGGCCGCCCGGGTGACTGCCGCCGTCGACTTTTCCTTGGAACCGGCGCTGCCGTTGCCGGCGGCGAGCCCTGCGGCGTAACCCACCAGGAACGTGGTGACCGGTGCAGCCGCATGGATCACCGAGCCGGCAGACTTCCTGGCCAGGTCAAGGAGGAGTTCCTGATCCACCTCCAGGTCCAGGATCTGCAGTGCCTGCGCCAGTCGCTGGGTCCACTGGTCCAGGACCTGGGCTTCGTTCTCGTCAACAGTCATGTTCGCTCCTAGGTTGCCGGTTCGCTGCTGGTGGGCGGCAGGGGGAGTCCTTGCCCATTGCCCACGACACTACAAGGCCTGGGCGGCTGCGTCACCGGGCTGCGGCAGCGTCCTTGACACTCCGTTTTGCCCTGAGGAATATCGAAGGTGCCAGGGCAGCTGGCGGTCTCTTGGGAGTTCAGTTGCTGACCGGCCCCGTGAAGGGACGTGGGATGCAGGCAGCCGTTCATGGTTTCAGTTCCTCCGGCCTTGCGGTCGCCGTGGCAACGGCCGCGCTGCTGGCCTCGCTCGCAGGCTGCACCAGCGCCCCGGATCCGCCAGATCAGCAGTCCCCGACTGTTCAATCCACGACGGCGGCGTCCGCCACTGCCCGGGCGCCGCGGGCTTTTGTGGGAGTGCTGGAAAAGTACAGCGCGGAAATGCGCGCAGGGGGAGCGACGGCCGTCATCATCCAGCTGAAGTCAAGGCTGGGCGAATGGTCCTCGGCCGAAGGCGTCCGCAGCCTCGAGACCCAGGAACCCGTGCAGTTGAGTGACCAGACCCATATCGGCGACATCACCACCACCATGGTGGCGGTGTCGGTCATGAAGCTGGTTGAGGAGGGAAAAGTCCAGCTCGATGACCCTATCCAGCAGTACCTGCCGGACTTCGAGGACATCATCAAGCCGCCTGGACCCATCACCATACGCAGCCTGCTCAGTCACCGGTCCGGCATGCCGCACTACTGGGAAACCCCGATCGACATAGGCAACAGGCGCTTTACCCATGAGGAACGTCTGTCGTTCGCTGCTGCCATGCGGTGGACCGGAGGATCGGGCAGCCGTTACAGCTACTCCGCCACGAATTATTCGGCGTTAGCCCTCCTCGTCGAGAAGCTGCGGGGCAAGGACATCGGAGCGGTCATTCATGACGACAACGTGGCTCCCTTGGCGCTGCAGGACACGCTGATGACGGGGGATGAGCCGGGCCCGCAGCGGATGCTCCACGGCTACACGCGGACGGAAACCGGCGAGCTGGAGGACAAGGCTCTAGTTTCGTTCCACAACGGTTCCCCCGACACCGGGATGATTTCCACCGTCCCGGAACTCAACACCTATTTCGCCGCCCTGCAGAAAGGGGCCCTGCTGACGCTCCAAAGCGTGCAGGAGATGCATCATCCGAAGTACGAAACGTTCGGGCTTGGCCTTGTGAGGCAGTACGACTCGTGTTCCAACAATGACTATTTCGGCCATGTCGGTGTGGCGCGGGGATACGCGGCACTCGCGCTGATCAGCGCAGACGGGTCCCGGCAGGTGGCCATGGCGGTGGCCCGTGAACCCGTCCCGGACCCGGTTGGTTTCGAAGACTGGCGGTCGCTCGAGATGGCCGAAGCAGCCGTGAACGCGCTCAACCTGGCCTGTTAGCGGGCGACGAAATAACGGCGGGGTATCGAGGTTAGGCTGTACGAGAAGCCGAACCGAGGAGATCCCGTGCACGATGTCACCATCCGCCACAACCCGGAGCGCCAGCGCTTCGAAGTGCTGACCGGCGGGAACGTCATTGGTAAAGCCGTGTACAAGGAGTACGACGGCGGCGGCTCGCCGCAGCGGATTTTCTACCACACGGTGATCAATGAGGAATACGGCGGCCAGGGACTTGCGGGCAAGCTCGCCAAGGTGGCGCTCAATGAAACGGTTGACGAGGGCCGCGCCATCGTCCCGGTCTGCCCCTTCATCAAGAAGTACGTCCGCAAGCACCCGGATTATGCGGCGGCCGCGGTGGCCATCACGCCGGCGCACCTGGAGTTCCTGAACACCGCCTTGGCCCCGCGGGCCCGGGCGTAGCGGTCAGTTGCCGGCCGCGCTCAGCCGAGCCGGGCGTTGACCGGGCCTGGCCGCTGTCCGCCTGACCAGTGGCTCCGAGCGGGCGGACTAGGAAAAGTGCACGGGGTGCGATGCCGCCGCCGGGCTTATCGTGGAGGTATGGACTCGCCAAAGGTGCAGCTGTACTTGGATATCACCGCTAAAGGCCTGTGCCTGCTGGGCGTTGCGCTGATGATCTTCGGCCAGGGTGGATGGTTCTATGTGGGTGTCGCCACCGTGGTCCTGGGCGTGCTGTTCATCGGCGCCTCGCTGATGGCCACCCGCAACCTGCGGCACAGGGGATGGGACGGCAGGAACCGGCCAACCGCCGGATAGCCCGCCCCACCCACTCGCCCGCCAGTCCCGCCGGAGCCACACGGAGCCACGCGGAGCTGCAGCCTAGTCCTGGCCGACGCTAACGTCCCCTACAGCTGCCCCGCATCCAGTGGCAGCGGAACGATCGGCTGGTCGTTGGCCGTCAGGTCGATGCCCATGTCCTTGGCGAAGACCAGCCGGGTGTCCTTGTAGATTCCGGGGTGGTTCTCATCCAGCTCAAAGACCCGGGCGCCGCGCAGGCGGTTCCGTTCAGCGCCGGGGAGCCCATAGGCGCCGAATCCGGTTCCGGGGGCGTAGCCGAGCTGCACCCCGTAGTAGTTGCCCACGTAGGTATTGACGTGATCGTGGCCCACAAAGTAGCCGAGCACATCCCCGCGTTCCAGGAAGGCGCTGAACAGGCCGGAGTTGATGGGGCCGGGGCACTCGTCCTCGTTCCGTTCGCCGACGATGTTGTGCTTCGTGAGGGCCCGGGTGTGATCGGCGTCCGTCCGCGAGTCGAGGCTGGCGAACCACATGTTGCGGTGCTCGTGGAGCGCAATGTGGCCCCACATGAGGGAGGGGACCTTCTTGCCGTACTTCTGCTCGGTGGCGATGGACAGGTTGCGGTACCAGGTGACCTGGTCCATGCGTACCCAGTCCCAGTCGGGGTAGCCTTCGAAGTCCTGTCCATTGATGGCGTCCGGTGCATATCGGCCGGTGTCGATGAGCCACAGGCCGAAGGCCGGCTCCTTGGACTTGGCCGACTGCACGAGCAGCAGTGAGTTCGACGTCCCGGTGAGCCCCGGCGTGGAGTCGCCGTTCATGTTGAATTCGTAGGTCTGCAGGAACTGCAGCATTTTGGCCTCGGTCATGCCCGTCCGTGCCACGGAATCCTCGTCGTGGTTGCCGAACGTGACGGCCCAGGGGATCTGCCGGTGCTCCATGGGCTGGACCACGTGGTTGAGTGCCTGCTTGACCTCCAGCTCAGAGTCGCAGCCGCCATTGATCACATCGCCGTTGATCACCACGAAGTCCGGCTTCTCCGCGTCCAGGGTCTTGTCCATGAGCTCGATCGTGCGGCGGTCGGTTTGCTCGTCGTCCTGGGTGTCGTTGAACTGGATCACTTTGAAGCCGCCGTCTGGGCGGAAGGCGAGTGCGGGCTTGGGTGCCTTCGCCCCCGGTGCCGCGTAGCTTCCGGCTGCCGCGGCCACTGTCAGTCCCAGCGCGCCAAGGGTTCCGGCGGCGGCCAGCGCGGCCCGCCGGCTGAGGGTGGGCTGGTGGATTCCGGTGGTCATTGATGCCTCTTTCACTGATGCGGCCGTACCCCCGGCCGTCGATCCTGCGACAGTACGCAAGACAGGTATCGGGTTCCGGAACACTTGGTGAACGCCACATGCGGGACCCGCTGAATATCTGCTCCCTCGACCTATGATTGCGGCATGTCAACTTACGAAGTCACTCGCAGCGCCCTTGTTCCTGCCCCCGCAGAAGACGTGTTTCCGCTGGTCAACAGCTTCCTGGAGTGGACCAAATGGTCGCCCTGGGAAAACGTGGACCCGGAACTCAACCGCTCGTATTCGGGCAATGACGCCGGTGTGGGGGCCAAGTATGCCTGGAGCGGCAACCGCAAAGCAGGAAGCGGAAACATGGAGATCGTCGAGTCGGATGCTCCCCGGAGCATCAAGGTCCGCCTTGAGTTCACAAAGCCGTTCAAGGCGGTGAATCCCACCACGTTTACGTTCACGCCGGCCGACGGCGGGACCCAGGTCACGTGGCGGATGACCGGCGAGAATAAGGGGCTCGCGAAGATTTTCGCCATGATCGTGAACATGGACAAGATGGTTGGCGGCGACTTCGAGCGCGGGCTGGCCGCCCTCTCGGCCGCCGCGACGGCCGACAAGGCCTGACCCGGCGCTGCTGACGCCGGCGCCTGCCCGGCGTCAGCCGTTGAGGATCTGCTCGCGCAGAATATCGGCGTGCCCGCAATGCTGGGCGAACTCCCGCAGCACGTGCAGGTACACCCAGTGCAGCGGGAGCGGGCCGCGGCGGTTGCCGCGCAGCACGTCGTCGAGACTTAACAACGACGTCGCCTCGCGCGATGCCTCGCAAGCCTCCCGGTGCGCCCGACGGACGCTGGCGATGGAGTCCTGGTCCTTGAGGATGAACGACTCGTCAGGTGTTGCCGGGATGCCGATCTCGGTGCGCGGCCGGCACGTGATGGCCTCGTCGAACCAGACCTTCTCCACAAAGGCCGCGTGCTTTACCAGGCCCAGAAGAGTGGTGCGGGATGCCACCAGCGGCCGGCGCGCCTGCTCTTCGGTGAGGCCGTCCAGGCAGGCGTTGAGCATGTTCCGGTGGTCATCGATGAAGGCCTCGAACTGGGCGCGCACGGGCTGGCGGATGGCGTTCTCGGTGAACGCGGCTGAAGGAGCAGACATCCCCGAAGTATTGCAGGCAGGGGTCGCGGGGCAATGCGCGGCTCGCTGGGGAAGGCCCGACGTCGGCCGCTCACCCATGGTGATCGCCGCGCCGCGCGCCTATGGTGAAGTCATGTCTGATTCCTTTTCGTCCTTCGTGGACACCTTCAAAAACATTGGCGTCACCAAGGCCTATGGCCCGGCCGTCCAGGTGGGCGGGGAAGAAATCATCCCGGTTGCACTGGTGTCCTTCGGGTTCGGCGGAGGCGGCGAAGCCGGTGACGGTGCCTCCGGCGGGGGTGGCGGCGGAATGGTGCTGCCGCTGGGTGTGTACCGGACCGTCGGCGGCCGCGCGGCGTTTCGCCCCAACACCGTGGTCACCCTGATGTGCCTGGTCCCGGTAATCCTGGCCGCCGGCGCCGCTGGGGCCCGGGCTATCCGCGCCGCGCGGTCCTAGCCGTACTGCCCGGTCAGAAGCCCGCCCCGCAGCCTGCCCAGAAGCCCGCCTGGCCGGAGGGGCGACTAGCCGGAGACTCGGCGGTCGCGCGCCTGGCGTGCCAGCCGGATGAATCCATAGACAAAGACGGCCTCGATCAGCACCATCAGCCCGAGCAGCAGCAACTGCCCCTGCGCGATGAAGACCACCGCGCCGGTGAGGACCAGCATGGTTCCCAGCGCCAGTGCGTAGACGGCGAAGCCGAGGGCCACTTTGGCGCTGCGCACACCCGTCCGTAAGCCAAAGCCCACCGGTTCGCCGCCGGGATAGCCGGCCACACGGTCCGGGACTGCCGGCTTGAGCCTGTCGAATTCCGCCCAGGGATCCGGGTCCTGATTGCTCATGCTTCCATTATCCCGCGGTTCCCGCCCCGCCCGCCCTGTTGTTGCTCTGTCACGTACGGCTGCTAAACCGCGGTTTTGGCGACCATAAGTGGTAGAGCAAACCAACTGCTGGCCCGGGGCGAGCAGTCCGTCTCCGTCAGTGAACTGGCGGCCAACTTTGCTGTCAGCCGGTCGGCGATCTCCCAGCACCTGCTGTTGCTGGCCGACGTCGGACTTGTACGTGCCAGGAAGGACGGACGCAACCGGTACTACAGTCCCGACTCCGGAGGAATGAGGAGTCTCAGGGAATCCCTGGACATTTTCTGGACCGACGAACTGGATTCACTGGTGGCCGATGCCACCGCCCTGCAGCACCCACATCACAAGGAGAACCCTGATGACCATTGACATCCGTCTTCATTCCGGTCGACGCGGACACTGCCTTCGCCCTGATCGCCCGGCCCGAACGGCTGCGGCGCTGGCAGGCCGTCGCCGCGCGTGTGGACCTCCGGGTGGGTGGAGACTACCGCTGGACCATCACGCCGGGGCACTCCGCGGCGGGCACATTCACGGAAATCGAACCCGGCAAGCGCGTCGTCTTCACCTGGGACTGGGAAGCTTCCACGGCCCCTGCCGCCGATGCCTCCACCGTCACCATCACCCTGGACAGCGTCGACGGCGGGACTAACGTCCGCCTTGTCCACGAGGGCCTCGGCCCGGAGGCTGAGGCCGGCCACACCGAGGGGTGGAACCACTACTTCGAGCGCCTGGTCACGCTGGCCACAACGGACGACGCCGGCGCGGACGATTGGGCGGCGGCTCCGGATCCGCTCACGGAACTCGTCAGCGCCGAGGCCACTCTCGCGATCGTCCAGCGTGTCCTGCGGACTCTGACACATGGTGACGCGGACAAGCCGACGCCGTGCGAGGACTTCACCGTGAGGGAGCTTGTGGAACACCTGGTGGGATCCATTACGGGAATCGCGAAGTCCTTGGGCGTCGCCGTCGTCGATCAGCCGGAGGCTGCACCGGAGGTCCGCATCGCGGACGCCGCCCAGCCCACGCTGGAAGCGTTCCAGGCCCGCGGCCTGGAGGGGACCGTCGACATGGGCTTCGCGGAACTGCCGGCCTCCATGGTGGCCAACATCCTGAACCTGGAATTCCTGGTCCACGCCTGTGACTTCGCAACGGCCACCGGCCAGGACCTGGACGTTTCGCCGGTGCTGTCCGACTACGTCCTGGGCCTGGCATACAACACCATCAGCCCGCAGATGCGCGGAAAGAGCTTCGCCGACGAAACCCTGGTCGAAGAATCCGCGGCAAGCATGGACCGGCTGGTGGCATTCACGGGCCGCCAGGTCCTGGCCAACTGATCGCCGGGGGAGAGCCGTGGCGCACGCAGAAAACGAAACCACCATCAGCCGCTCGCCGGAGGACGTCCACGCCTACCTGGCCGACGGCCTGAACAACAAGGCATGGCGGTCGGGGATTCAGGCCATTGCCCTGAAAACCGGTGCGGCCGGAGCTCTGGGCGCCGTCTACAGCCAGACGCCTCGAAGCCGCGTAGGCGGGCCGGAGCGCGTTGCCGCGAGGCCCCAGGCGCGCGGGGTTGCTCTATCAGGTTTGGTGGCTAAACCACCGGGTTGGGGACCAGAAGTGATAGGTCAGCCTGGGTGATCGGCTCGTAGATAGCCGGTTCCTGGTGGGTAACCACGACGGCGTCGCTCACCACGTCTGCCAGCCGGCCGTGGCGGGCGTAGGCCTGCCGCTGCAGCCTGGCGCCGGTTCCGTTGGCGAAGATCCGGTGCAGGGATTCCTCGACGTAGGCTGCATCGCCCGCTTCGACCAAGGCGTCGCGGACATGGTTGTGGAGCGCGGCGATGACAGTGCGCGCGGATTCCGGCTTATGGGTCAGCGGGTGCAGCAGTTCGCCCTGGATTCCCCACCGGCTGGCCAGCCAGGCCCCCTGGCGCAGGATGATGGCCGGAACCATGTCCGGATCCTGGCCGGATTTCCATTCCCGGGCAGCTGTCTCCACCAGGCCCCGCACCAGGGCGGCGATCAGGACGGTGTCGCGGGGATCGAGGCAAACATCGGATACCCGGATCTCCACGGTGGGGTGGCGGGCGGAGAGGCGGGCGTCAAAATCAGGGTTGTTGACTACGCCCGTGGCAGCCAGGTCCGCCACGCGCTGGTGGTAGTCCTGCGCCGAGCCGAAGATTTCCGTCGGCCCGGCCGAGGACCAGCGATTCCAGGCCTGGGTGCGGAAGCTCGCGTAGCCGCTGTCAGCGCCGTCCCAGAACGGGGAATTGGAGCTCAACGCCATCAGCGGCGGCAGCCAGGACCTGATGCGGTCCAGGATTGCGACGCCTTCCTCATCGGAATCGACGGAGACATGGATATGGCATCCGCAGGTCAGCTGCTCACGGGCCACCACGGCGAACTTTTCCAGCAGCGCGTCATAGCGGGGGTTGCTGGTGGAATGGGGTGTCACTGCCAGCGGGGACGTGGCAAGCGCGGCGATCCTGGCGCCGACTTTTCGGGCGAGTGAGTCCGCGTAGGCACGGCCTGACAGGATCTCGGCGGAGAGTCCGCTCAGGGTGCTGTGCGGGTGGGTGATCACTTCGAGCTGTTCCTGGTGAAGCTCGACGGCGAGCATCGGGTGCGTGGAAAGGTCCGCCGGTTCGCCCGGGTCCTGGAGGCGCAGCAGGTCTGCTGCCAGAGGCAGGGGACTGCCGTTGGAGGGATCAACGATCAGGAATTCTTCTTCAACACCAAAAGTACGCACTAGCTAAGTGTGCGCCACCAAAAGCAGCCCCAGATCCACAGCTGTCCCCGGCAACCGTGGAGGCTTCCGGGAGGGCCGCCCGAAGCGGTTGAAATCCCCTATATCCGCGGATGCCCTTTCAGTTCCATAATGGCCACATAGGCTTCGGGGACCCTCGCGCCGATGACGGCTGGCGCGGCGCAGGAGAGTCCCAGGTGGCCGCTCCGGCACATGGCGCAACGGGCGGCCACGCGGCACCGGACAACGGAGTTCCGGGTCCGCCACCGGGGGAGAGCATCGCCACCAACGCGAAAGCAAGGCACAAAGGAAATCATCATGCTCAAGGATCGAACCATCATGGCTGTTCTCGCTGCGAAGGACATCAACAGGGCGAAGGATTTCTACCGGGACAAGCTGGGCCTGGAACCGTCCGAGTCCATGGAGGACGACAGCCTGTTTTACACCGGCGGCAACGGAACGGGTTTCCTGATTTACCAGACGGAGAATGCCGGGACGGCCAAGAACACCCAGATGGGCTGGGAAACGGACAACCTCGAAGCTGAAATGGAGGAACTGCGGGGCCGCGGCGTCGTCTTTGAAGACTACGACTTCCCCGGCCTGAAGACGGAGAACGGCGTTGCTGATAACGACTGGGGGAAGTCCGCCTGGTTCCTTGACAGCGAAGGGAACATTCTCAACATCTCCCAGCGCAAGTAGCCAGCCGCAGGGCTCATTGGCGCACGAACGGGCCGCGCTTGCCGCAAGGGCAGGTGCGGCCCGCGCGCGCCACGCTCAGGAATAGCGCGCCACGCCCAGGAATAGAATGGGCGCCATGGGCACCGTTGACGATTCCTTGGCCGATTTTCCTGAGCCGGACCGCGGCTGCCTGCAACATGTGATCGACATTGCAAGGGCCGTCGTTTCGGCGGCCGAGCAGGGGATGAGCTACGGGATGCCCGCCCTGAAACTTGAGGGAAAGCCACTCATGGGCGTCGTCCGGGCAGCCAAGCACCTCTCCGTCTTCCCGTTTTCCCCGGCGGTGATTGACGCCGTCGCCGGCCGGCTTGGAGGGTACTCCCTGTCCAAAGGGACCATCCGGTTCACGGCGGCGCATCCCCTCCCCGACGACGTGCTGGAGGACATCGTCCGGCTGCGCCGTGCCGAGATCCTCAAGTAGGGCCGGCGTCGAACGGGGATACCGTCTGTGAATACCGCGGAGGAAGAGGAATCCATGGGCACAAAAACAGACGCAGAAACAGTTGAGGCAGTTCTCCATGACGGCTCAACCATCCCCGTCACGGTTCAGGGAGACGGACCCGGCGTCCTCCTGCCGGTCAGCCTGGCCCTGCACACGACGGCCGAAGCGGAGACGCTGCGCCAGTGGGGCGGGGACCCGGACCTGGGACCAAACCTCATCAACGGACTGGCACCAACCAACCGGGTCATAGCCGCGGACTACGAAGCGCACCGCATGGCCCACCCGGCGCCGCAGACGCTCAGCCCGGGGAACATCGCGAAGGATCTGCTGGCAATTGCCGATGCCGCCGGCGCTGACCGTTTTGCCTATTACGGCTACTCCTGGCTGGCGCTGTGCGGCCTGCAACTGGCACTCCGCACCGACCGTCTGCGGGCGCTCGCCATGGGCGGGTTCCCGCCGCTCGAGGGTCCGTACCGAAGCATGCTGGCGGTCGCCCGCGCCGCGCATGCCATGTCCGTGCAGAAGGCCGGCGAACCGGCAGGCCCGGTCCCGGTCCCGGAACCCGAACCGGGCGACTGGGATTCGGTGTCGGTCCAGACCACCGAGGCGCAGACGCAGCAGTTCGTCACTCTTTACGAAGCGCTGCAGGATTTTGACGATTCCGCCGCCATACTCCCGGCCGACCTGCCCAAACTCGCGTTCGCCGGCGCCGAGGACCAGATCGACTACAAACCGGTCTGGGGCGGTGTGCGCGTGTCCATCGGGGAGCCCCTGGCGAGGCATCAAGCGGCCCTGACCAAGGCCGGGTGGGACGTCCGTGTCTTGCCGGGCCTGGATCATCTGGGTGCGATGCACAGCTCGGTGGCGCTGCCCATCCTGGCCGGCTGGCTGCAGAAGACCGGCTGGGTGAAGTAGCTAGGCTGGGGGCATGGACTTTCTCATCAGGCAGGCCACTCCCGAGGACGCTGAAGCCGTGGTGCATATGCACACCCTGTCCCATGAGGAAACCTATGGTGACCGGCTGTCAGCGGAGTTCTTCCGCGCCCGGAGGGCCAGCATTCCCGAACGGGTGGAACGCCGTCGACCATTACTGGCCGGCAGCGATCCGCGGATCATTGCCGTGGACGCCAACCATGAAGCGGTGGGACTCGCCGACGCGGGTCCCGCGCGGGATGAGGACGGCCCGGAGGCGCTGGAACTGTATTCGCTGTACACACTCCGGCGGACGCACGGCAGCGGGCTGGGGGCCGCGTTGCTGAGCGCGGCCATCGGTGAGAGCCCGGCGTATCTCTGGGTGCTGGAGAACAATCCCCGTGCGCAGGCGTTCTACGTCAAACACGGCTTTCGCCCTGACGGCACGCGCGGCCAGCTGCCACTTGAGTGGGAAGAACTGCCCGAAATCCGGATGGTCCGTCCGGGGCGGGCCCGGTCATGACTATGCGGACAGCATCCTTGCCGGATAAGGGGCCGCCACCGCGCTGGGCCAGGATCGCCGTCGTCGTTTATCTGGCGGTGACGGTTGCCGCTGTCGGGGCTTCGCTCGTCACCGGTTCCTTCGAAACGGGTCTGGATGCCGTGTTCCGGGAGTGGCTGGTGCGGTCCTTGGTGGTCCTGACGCTGCCCGTTTCGGCAGCGTATTTCGCCGTGGGATTCCTCCTTGATTCCTCGGGTCCGCCATCGCCGGGTGTGTTAAGCCCGACGGCGGTTCTCTTCTATCTGGGTTTCCTCGCCCTTGCGGTGGTCAACGCAGCGCTCTTCCGGTGGATGGTTCTAAACACCCGGAAGCCGGTGCCGGCCGCCGCCACGTCCGCCGCTGTGCCTCAGGTTCCGGTGGTGACATTTCACGGGGTCACTCGGTATGTCCGGCATCTTCGGTGGACGGTACCTCTGGCAGTTTTGCTGAGCCTTCCGCAGTGGCTCGTGGCCGGTCTTGCCTGGTGCGGGATCAGCGGTTGCAGCGGAGGAGGCTTCGGCGTGTCCACCGGGACCGAATGGCTTGCGGTCACAATGAGCGCGGTGAACGGGCTGATTCTCGCGGTGGCTGTTTTTGCAGTGCGCTGGCTGTATCCCACAGGGAAGCGGGCCCTGATAGCCTTGGCGGCCGGAACGCTGTTCGGGCTTGTGGGCGCTGCAGTCACGCACGGCTGAGGACTGCGTTCACGGGGGCGCGGGATTGCCTTGACGCTCCGCGAGGGGTTGAGGAACATGGGCGGTATCGGCGCAGCCTGCCCGTCCGAGGTCCCGGCGCCTCCCGACCCACAAGGGACGTGCTGACATGTCGGAGCCCGCCAAACCCGGTTCAGTGAAACTCCTGCCGCCGCTCCGGCGCTTGCTGGTCCTGGCCGCCATCCTCGCTGTGATGCTGACCGGCTGCACCGGATCTCAAACGGCGCCGGTGCAGACCACCCAGGCCGCCGCGAAGTACAGGACCGGTCTGGAGGATTTCAGCAGGCGGATGCTGGACCTCGGAGCTCCGGCCGTCCTGATCGAGGCGCGGATCAACGGCGAAGTCTGGTCACACGCCGGTGGGGTCCGCAGCCTGGGCAGCGCTGCACCGGCTGAAGCCTCGGATTCCACGCACATCGGCAGCGTCACGAAATCCATGGTGGCAGTTTCGGTGCTCAAGCTCGTGGAGGCAGGCCTCGTACAACTGGACGATCCGGTGGCGAACCACCTCCCCGAATTCGACAGTCTGGTGAATCCCCGGGGCGCCGTCACGGTGGCACATCTCCTGCGGCACGAAAGTGGAATCCCCAGCTACGAAGAGGAACTTTTCAGCTCCCGGCCCATCCGCCAGGCGTTGACGCAGAAGTTGTCGCTGGGTGAGAGCCTGGCCTTGTCAAGAGCAATGCCATGGGTGCGGACGCCCGGCAGCGGCGCGGACTACTCAAACTCGAACTACCTCGTGCTCGGCCTCCTGCTGGAGCGCCTTCGCGGCCGGCCAGTGGCCGAGATCCTGCGAAACGACGTGTTTGAACCACTGGGAATGAAGGACACGCATTTGACAGGCACCGGCACGCATCCGTCCACCATGATCCACGGCCAACTTGAAGTTGACGGCGAGCGACTGGACTCGGCCTATTTGGGTGCAATCGTCGGCAACCCCGCGGGCGGCGTAGTCTCGACTGTCGGCGACCTGAACACGTTCTACGCCTCGCTCATGGAGGGGCGGCTCCTGAAGCCGGCCACCCTCCAGCAGATGCAGCTGGCTCCTTTCGGCTTCTTCGGAATGGGCCTGCTGCGATGGAAGGACCTCTGCGGTGGCTTCTACTACGGGCACGACGGCGACTGGGCCGGGTACCGGACCATGGTGGTTACCAGCGCGGACGCCAAGCGGCAGGTGGCAATTGCCATTACGTACCCGCCGGAATCGTGGGACCCCGCGGCATACAATCCCGACAATCCAGTGGGACCGGACGCGCTGTACAGGGCCGCGCGGACGGCACTCGATCTCAACTGCTAGTGCGGTGGCCGCAGGCATAAGCCGTGGGCTAAAACGGCGGCTGAACGGCCCTCGGCAACGCAGGCAATCGTAGGTACGGTTGCGTCATGCAAAAGATATCGATTGAGGCGTTGGCCCGTCAGCAGATCGCTGCCGCTGTTGCGGCGCCCAGCGGGCGGGCCGCCGATACAGCGTTCGGCGGGCATGAGAAAAAACTGCGCCAGACCGTCATGGCCTTCCGTGCCGGCACGCAGCTCAGCGAGCACCAGAACCCCGGCGAGGCAACGGTCTACGTGCTGAAGGGATCGGTCTGGTTGAGGGCTGGCGGGGAGTCGTGGCAGGGCAAGGCAGGGGATCTCCTGATCGTGCCGGACGGGCTGCACAGCCTGGAAGCGGAAGAAGACTCGGCGGTGCTGTTCACCGTGGTCAAGACCGACCGCTGAGCGCCGGGCTGGTTAACTGGCAGGTGAGTCGAGAGAAGGAGCACCCATGTCCGGTTTGCCCGCATCACCGAAACTACGGGTAAGTCTGCCCAGCCAGAACCTGGTGGACGCACTCGCGCCGTCCGCCGGCGTCGAACTCTTCCTGTGGGACCTGACCGGCCCGGCGCCGGCCGACCACTTCGACATTGTGGTGCCGCCCTACATGGGCGGGGTAGGGGCGCTGGCTGCGCTGGACTCCGTGGGCGTCGGCCTGGTGCAGAGCCAGCTGATCGGGTACGACGGCGTCGAGGCGGTTCTGCCCGCGGGGTGCCTGTTCGCCAACGCGGCCGGAGTGCACGAGACGTCGACGGCGGAACTTGCGTTGGGCATGATCATCGCCAGCCAGCGGGGGATCCCGGACTTTGTGCGGAATTCGGCGACCGGGACCTGGGACCACCGCGAGCGCCCCAGCCTGGCCGACAGGCGCGTTTTGCTGGTGGGATATGGGGGAGTGGGGAAGGCGATTGAGGCCCGGCTGCTGCCGTTCGAGACCGAGGTGACGCGGCTGGCCAGCCGCGGCCGCGACGATGAGCGCGGCAGGATCCATGGGATTGATTCCCTGTACGAGCAGCTGCCGCTGCACGACATTGTGGTGGTCAGCGTTCCGCTGAGCGAGCAGACCCGGCACCTGGTTGACGCCCGGTTCCTGGCGGCGATGCCGGACGGCGCACTGCTGGTGAATGTGGCCCGCGGGCCGGTGGCTGACACCGAGGCCCTGCTGCGCGAGACGTCGTCCGGCAGGCTCCGGGCCGCCCTGGACGTGACGGACCCGGAACCGCTGCCGCGCGATCATCCGCTGTGGACCGTACCCGGTGTCCTCATCACACCGCACGTGGGCGGGGCCAGCTCGGCCATGCTGCCGCGGGTGGCGCGGCTGATCCGGAAGCAGATCGGGTTGCTGCAGGCCGGGCAGGAACCGGTGAACGTGGTGCTGGGTGGGACTGCCGCGCGGTAGCTGAGGCCGGGGCATTCCGGGGGCGAGCCGTGTCTTTGGCCTTTTCTCCAACGAATTGCGCCTAGCATGACGCTGGTAGGCGCATCCACTATCTCCGAGTTGAAGGCCAGAGGCCCGGAAGCTATCCGTGACTTACGGAATGCGGTCCGATTGACGGGTGCCATGCCGCCCACTGAATTCCTCACTGATTATGCAATCCCGAGGAATCGCACAATTTTCGCGGTGCCGGACCTTCATCTTCAACCACTTAAGGATCCAATGCGCAACCGCTATCTAATCCCTGCCCTGACCGCTGCAACAGCACTTATGCTTTCTGGTTGCGTGGACAACAGCGCCCCGGCGGCGGCGGATAAAGCGTCTTCCTCCGCGGACACCGCAGTCCAGAAGAATGAGGAACTTGCGGCTTTGCTGCCGGAGAAAATGAAATCCGCGGGCGTCCTGAATGTGGGCATGGCCAACAATTACCCGCCCAACGAATTCAAGGATGGCAACGGCGCTCCGGCCGGCTGGTCGGTGGACCTCACCAATGCGTTGGGCGCCTCGCTCGGGCTGAAGGTCAATTTTGATATCGGCACGTTCGACAACATTCTCCCGTCCGTCAAGGCGGGAAAGGACGACATGGGCATGTCGTCGTTCACCGACACGCTGGAACGCGAAAAGCAGGTGGATTTTGTGAACTACTACTCGGCGGGCATCCAGTGGGCGGCGCCGAAGGGTAAGACCGTGGACCCGGACAACGCCTGCGGCCTCAAGGTTGCCGTCCAGGCCACCACTTATGAGGACACCCACGAGGTGCCGGCCAAGTCCAAGGCGTGCACGGATGCGGGCAAACCCGCCATTGAGATCTTCAAGTACGACGCTCAGGACCAGGCAACGAATGCCCTGGTGGTGGGCCAAGTGGACGCCATGAGTGCGGACTCGCCGGTGACCCTCTACGCAATCTCGCAGACGAAGGAGAAGCTCCAGACCGCGGGGGATGCCTTTGAAGTGGCGCCCTACGGGATTCCGGTGGACAAGGGGAGCGCGTTCACCCCGGTGCTGCAGAAGGCGCTACAGGCCCTGATCGACGACGGCACCTACAACCGGATCCTGTCCAAATGGGGCGTGGAAAGCGGCGGCGTGAAGACGGCGGCGCTCAACGTGGCGTCGTCGGCCAAGTAACCAGCCGTGACTCTTCCCAAACACGCCGCCGTGGCGCGGCCAAACCCCGCAACCGGCGGAACCGACGCGCAGGGGGACGCCATCGTGGCGGTTCCCCTGCGCCACCCCTGGCGGATCTCGATCGCCGTGGTGCTGGTGTTCCTGCTGGCGCTGTTCATCGTGGATGCTTCGCAGCGGCCGGACTACGGCTGGGCGGAGGTGGGCAAGTACCTCTTCGACCGCCGGATCAGCCAGGCGGCCTGGGTGACCCTGACGCTCACCGTCTACGCCATGATCGGCGCCATCGTCCTGGGGCTGCTCCTGGCCATCATGCGGCTCTCGCCGAATCCGGTGGTCAAGAGCATCGCCTGGCTGTACCTGTGGATCTTCCGCGGGACCCCGGTCTACGTCCAGCTGGTGTTCTGGGGCATCGTGGCGCTCATCTACCCCGTGTTCACCATCGGGATCCCGTTCATGACGCCGTGGATCACCATTCCCAACGACGTGTTCACCAACCTCTACATCACCGCCGTGATCGGACTGGCGCTGAATGAGGCCGCCTACATGTCCGAGATTGTCCGCGCGGGACTGCTGTCCGTGGATGAAGGCCAGGAGGAGGCGTCGACGGCGCTCGCCATGTCGTGGGGCCAGACCATGCGTTATGTGGTGGTTCCGCAGGCCATGAAGATCATCATTCCGCCCACCGGCAATGAGGTGATCTCGATGCTCAAAACCACCTCGCTCGTGGCGGCCATTCCCCTCAGCATCGACCTCTACGGGGTGTCCCGCGGCATCTCCGCGGTGACCTTCACCCCGGTTCCGCTGCTCATCGTGGCATCGATCTGGTACCTCCTGTTCACGTCTGTCCTGATGGTGGGGCAGCACTTCATCGAGAAGCGGTTCTCCCGCGGTACGGGGCGGCGGCAGGCGGGGCCGGCGTCGGAAACTGATCCTGCGGTGGCGGCAGTGACTGCTGCGCCGCTGGGCAATGATTTGGGAGGCAAGGGATGAGCGCTACTCCGATGGTGACCGCGGACCGGATCTCCAAGAGCTTCGGTTCCAACAACGTGCTGCGCAGCATCAGCCTGGAAGTCCAGGCCGGCGAGGTGTTGTGCATCGTGGGGCCCAGCGGCTCCGGCAAGTCCACGTTCCTGCGCTGTATCAACCACCTGGAAAGGATCGACGCCGGCCGCCTCTTCGTGGAGGGGCAGCTGGTGGGTTACCGGCAAAAGGGCGACAAACTTCATGAGCTTAAGCCCAAGGAAGCAGCGCTGCAGCGCCGCGACATCGGCATGGTGTTCCAGCGGTTTAACCTCTTTCCGCACATGACGGCGCTGGAAAACATCATCCAGGCACCGATGCGGGTCAAACGCATTCCGAAGGCCAAAGCCACCCTGCGCGCCAGGGAGCTGATGGAGCGCGTGGGGCTGGCGGACAAAGCGGACCACTACCCGGCGCATCTGTCCGGCGGGCAGCAGCAGCGCGTGGCCATCGCCCGGGCGCTGGCCATGGATCCCAAGCTGATGCTCTTCGACGAACCGACGAGTGCCCTGGACCCGGAGCTGGTGGGTGAGGTCCTGGACGTGATGAAGGAACTGGCCACGAGCGGCATGACCATGATCGTGGTGACCCACGAGATGGGCTTTGCCCGCGAGGTGGCGGACTCCATCGCCTTTATGGACGGCGGCGTGGTGGTCGAATCGGGCCCACCCCGCGAGCTGCTGGGCAACCCCCGGCAGGACCGGACCAAGGCGTTCCTCTCAAAGGTGCTGTAGGGGCGAAGACTGAGAGCCTGGAATGCTGTTCGCGTGACGATCAGCTTTGAATGGCGCGAAGACCAACGCTGGTCTAATCCGGCGGGGCTAACAGCGCCGGCCGGTGAGCCAGAGCTGGGTCCAATTGGCACGAAGGATTGTCGCGTGAAATACGCACGGAAGGCGGGCCTGTCCTGGGCAGGGATCGCCACCGCTCTCGGGGTCACGCGCCAAGCGGCATGGGAGCGGTGGCATGAAATCGACGAGACCCTGCCCAAGAGCGACGCGTGGGGCCCCTTCTCACTGAACGACACGGTGCCCGAGAGCTTTCGCGGTCCCGGGCAAAGCACCATCGCTGGCACCTCTGATCCCACATTTTCGCAGGGCTAATTTTCGCAGCGCTAAATGTCAGGCTTGGCCTGTTTGCGCGCGTTGGAGCTCGCGGTAGACAGTGGCGCGCGAGACGTCGAAGCGTCCTGTCGTTTAGGTCTGGGAAAATCTCCACATCGGAAATCAGACGGAGTTGGACGAACCGACGGCCGGAGACCGAATCACTCCGCCCTCTAATTGGGCATTGTCCGGTATCGCGTATGCGGCGTCACCGGGGAGCAGCCACCAATATTGGCGCTCCGCATCGCCCGTCGCGTTCGTTGGACGATTCACCGGACGGCTAAGGGAAGATCTGAAACAAATTTTAGGCCACCAACTGGTTGTCTTCTTCTGATCGTTCATTCCGCTCCTGTCAGGGCTGGGGAATCTGAATATGGGTTTGTCTGTGAGCTGGCCTCAAAGGTTCCTGTAATCCAAGGATTGCGGCCACTGCTAGCCGCGTGTGGTGTTTGACTGGCGACCCCGGGTGAACCCGGTCAGGAGCGAGTCCCGGAGGCTACCGCGGGCGTCTTGCCCTGGGACCTGCAATCCGGTCGCATCGGCCGCCATTGCAGCGATCCAGTCGCCGTAGCTTGTAATGTCCCGGCCTGTGGCGGCCGCCACCGCGTCGCAGGCGAAGCCGACAGCGCGAGTACCGTCTGCCAGACGAACGGAACCAAGGAGCATTGGCTCGGGCAGTGCGGCCAGGAACCGTCCCAGCGCCGCTTCCGGCAGCAGCCAGCGCTCTGCCACGAGCTCCGCCCCGTTCTCTGACCGGTACACCCCGGGTTTCGGTGGCTGGGTGTCCAGGGCAACCATGCGGTAGCAGGCGGCCGTGCGCACATCCCCGTCCCAGGCGGCACCTAAGGTTTCGAGTTCGTGGGACAGGGGCTGCCCTCGTCGATGTGCCCCAACCACGATGAGCGGCTCAGCGGAGGCGCCCGCCCGCACCGGCCATGGTTTCCGGGGGCCGGTCGGGGGCGCCTGGACGGCTCCGGCCGCGAACAGGGCCGGTGGGGCAGGCGTTGTTTCGATTCTGCAGGCGATGTCAGCGGCAACCGCATCCTCGAACGTTCGCCCGATAACGGTGAGCCCGAACTGGAAGCCGTCCAATTCCCCGGCCGGTATGGCGACAGCGCACAGGTCGAAGAGATTGCAGAAGTTGGTGTACGTCCCCATCTTCGAGTTCACTCCGACAGGGTCGCGGGCGACGGCCGAGAGGCTCGGGTGGAAAGGTGCTGTGGGGACGATCAGTGCGTCGAAGCCCCGCAAATGCGCCATTGCCTGGCTCTTGAGGTCGCTGAGCCTTCCGGTGTCCGAAACGTACCGGTGGGCAGGTACCTCGCCAGCCCGGAGGATAATTCCGGCCACGGTGGGATCCAACCCGTCAGAATTGCCGGAGTCCGCGGTAGCGGAGGCAACAAATGCTCCGACGGCGGCATAGCGCTCAGCCACCAGACCGCCGTCATACAGCAGACGCGCGGCCTCAAGGAAGTCGTCGAACTCGATGGGCTCCGCGTCAACTCCCGAAGCCTGAAGCCTGGCAATCTGGCGGCCGAATTCATCAGCCCAATCTTGCGGAAGTTCCGGCAAGGCCGATGGATAGGCAACTCGTGGCCGGGCCGGTGCGGCAAGCCTGGCGTCCGACGGCCAGGTTCGTGCGTTCCCTGCCATGATTCCCATGGCCAGTTCGGCTGTCGCCAGGTCCCGGGCGAACACGGTGACGGCGTCCCACGAGCGGCACGCCGGAACTACTCCGGCGGTGGAAACCACGTTGAGTGTGGCCTTGATGCCCACAATCCCCTGGAGCCCGGCGGGTACCCGGCCCGAGCCGGCAGTGTCCGTGCCGATCGCAACATCGGCGAGCCCCAGGGCCACTGCGACGGCGGAGCCTGAACTGGAACCACCGGAAATAAGGTCGGGTCGGCGGGAATCGCGGACGGCTCCGTGCGGGCTTCGCGTCCCTACCAGACCGGTGGCGAACTGGTCCAGATTGGTGGCGCCGAGAACCACGGCCCCGGCCGCCCGCAGCCGGGCTACGGCCTCGGCGTCCTGCTCCGGCATGTAGGCGAACCCGGGACATGCCGCCGTGGTGCTGATCCCCGCCACGTCAACGTTGTTCTTCACGGCAAGGAGCATTCCGGCCAGGGGGAGGTCCGCGCCGGCGGCCACTGCAGTGTCGATCCGGCCTGCCTCGGCCAGGAGTTGATCCGCCGGGCGCAGGGCAATCCAGATTTCCGGCCTGTCGACGGCGTCGATGGCGGCCAGTGCTGCTCTCACACGCTCGGTGGCGCATCGGCTTGCGGGTACGGTGCTCATGCTGCAGCCTCTTCCAGTTCGTCGCTGTCCACATCGGAGTGCCCGGTTGCGTTCTGGTCCGCCGGCGGTGCAATGACCACGAGGGCCTCGCCTTGCACTACCTGGGAACCTGCCACAGGCAGGACCTGCTGGACCACGCCGTCGCACGGGGCAACCAGCACCGTTTCCATTTTCATGGCCTCCAGCGAAACCAGCGGCTGGTCTTTGGCGACCCGGTCACCGGGAGCCACGTCCACCTTCCACACGCTCGCGGCGAAAGGCGCGGCAACCAGCGTTCCTCCCTCGGGAACCACCAGCCCTTCGGCGATCGGAACAACGGCGGCTGCTGCGTCGGCGCGGTCAAACTCACCGGCGTCGGCCCACGCTTGGCGTTCGACGGCGAACGCTGCCGCCTGCTTCGCGCGGAACACCTCGATCGAGTCGCTGTTCCGGGCAAGGAAGTCCTCATGGTCCGCCAAGGAGAAGATGCCCTCCTCGATCTCCACTCCGCGGCCCCGGCCCGCAGCCATGTCGGCCCGCAGGTCCAACAGTTCTTCGGGGCTGACCGGGTACCAGGAGATGCGGTCAAAGAACCGCAGCAGCCAGGGCGAACCGGCCTCGAACGGCGCGGAATCGGCGTAACGGGACCACACTTGGGTGGTACGGCCCACGAACTGGTATCCACCAGGGCCTTCCATCCCGTAAATGCACATGTACGCACCGCCGATTCCCACGGCATTTTCCGGTGTCCAGGTCCGAGCGGGGTTGTACTTGGTGGTCACCAGACGGTGGCGGGGGTCCAGCGGTGTAGCTACCGGGGCGCCAAGGTAGACATCGCCAAGGCCGAGGACCAGGTATTCGGCGTTGAAGACCGTGTCAAAGACCTCGTTCACAGAGTCCAGGCCGTTGATGCGCCTGATGAATTCGATATTCCACGGGCACCAGGGAGCGTCATCCCGGACACCGGCCATGTAGCGCTGGATGGCTTCGCGCGTGGCCGGGTCATCCCAGGACAGCGGAAGACGGACGGTGCGGCTGGGCACCACCAGCTCTGAACTTGCCGGCAGTGCAGCCTCGACTTCCTGCACCAGGCCCAACAGCTTCGGGGTCGGAAGCACCGAAGGGTCGACCTTGATCTGCAGGGAACGGATGCCGGGGGTGAGGTCAACGATCCCGGGCAAGCGGAGCCCTTCAATGTGCTGGTGCAGGGCATGCACACGGGCCCTCAGGCTGAGATCAAGGACCATGTCGCCATATTCGACCAGCAGGTTGTCGTCCCCCGAGCGGCGATACGTGACAGCAGGCCGGCCCGGGGCATGGGGCACCCGTCCCAGCACGCCGTCGTCGCCGTCTCCTCGACGGAGCCCGGGGGCTGACACCGCCCCGGATGCCCAGTCGTGATCGCCGGGCAGCACCAACTGCCGGGCGGGACCCAGATCCTTGGGCGACGGCGCCCGGCTGGCTTCCACTGGCACGAAGCGCACAGTATCACCGGGACGTAGCTGGCCCAGCTTCCAACGGTCGGCGCTCACCACGGTGACCGGACAGACGAAGCCGCCCAGGCTGGGACCGTCCGGACCCAGCAGAATGGGGGTGTCGCCGGTGAAATCCAGGGCTCCCACGGAATAGGCGGTGTCGTGGATGTTTGAGGGGTGCAGCCCGGCTTCGCCGCCGTCTTCCCGCGCCCATCGGGGCTTAGGGCCGATCAGGCGCACACCGGTCCGGGCAGAGTTGAAGTGCACCTCATAGCTGACCGAATACAGGTCCTCGATGTCCTCGCGCTGGAAGAACTCCGGCGCGCCATGCGGTCCTTCGACTACCGTCAATTCCCACTCGGACGTCAGCGCAGGCCGGCTGTCCAAGGGGACTCTGCCGGCCAGTCCCGACCCCCCAAGAGCAACTGCCGGGGCGTCGTCGGCGTCGACTGTCGCTGCCCTCAGGACATCTCCGGCGCGAAGTACACGCCCGCCGTGGCCGCCGAACTGGCCCAGGGTGAACGTTGAGGCGCTGCCGAGATACTGGGGCACGTCAAGCCCTCCCTGGAACAGGATGTATCCGCGGAGGCCAGATCCTTCGGCGGTGCCGATGTCGAGCGTGCCTCCAGCAGGCACCGTCACAGGTTCCCAAGCGGAAATCTCGGTACCGTCCACGGTAACCACCACGTCCGCGCCGGTGACGCACACGGTGGTGCTGTGGCTGAAGCGCAGGCTGGGGCCGGTCATAGTGAACTCAAGCCCGGGCGCGCCCTCCGCGTTGCCCAGCGCCTGGTTGCCGAGCCGGAAAGAGAGATCGTCCATAGGACCGCTGGGCGGGACACCGACCTGCCACAGGCCCACCCGTCCGGGCCAGTCCTGGACCGAAGTCTGCAGCCCGGGCCGTTCCACGGTGATCCGGGGTTCCGCATCACCCAGCTCATCCAGGGTTCCAGTGAAATGTTCCGCGCTCCGGACCGCGTCCAGTCCGGTTACTGCGCGGAGCATTCCGAGGTTGGTTTCGATGCCGTCGATCCGGGTGTTCTTCAGCGCATCACCGAGCCTGTCGAAGGCTTGGTGCCGGTCGGCGCCTGTGGTGATGATCTTGGCGAGGAGGGGGTCGTAGTTGGTGGATACCTCACTGCCGGTTTCCACCCATGCGTCCACGCGCACGCCGTCGGCTGCGGGGTAGACGGCGTTTGTCACGGTCCCTGAACTGGGCTGGAAGTTGCGGGCCGGATCTTCGGCATAAAGGCGGGCTTCCACGGCGTAGCCGGTCACGGGAATGCTGTCCGTCCGGCCGGCCAGCACCGAGTTTGCTTCGGTGCCGCCCTGGGCAAGGCGGAGCATCCACTCGACCAGGTCCACACCCGTAATGGCTTCGGTGACGGGATGCTCCACCTGAAGCCGGGCGTTGACTTCGAGGAACGAGGCCTGCTCTCGGACCGGGTCATAGACGAATTCCACGGTCCCGGCCGAGCGATAGTCCAGAGACGCACAAAGCGCCCTCGAACTGCGGTGCAGTTCGTCGCGGAGGGATTCGGGAAGGTCCGGGGCGGGTGCCTCTTCCACGACTTTCTGGTGCCGGCGCTGGAGCGAGCAGTCCCTGTCCCCGAGGCTCACAACCCTGCCTTCGCCGTCGCCGAAGATCTGCACTTCCACGTGCCGTGCCTGCTCGACGTACCTCTCGGCGAAGACGCCGGCCGTGCTGAAGCTTGCATCCGCCAGCCGCGCAACGCGGGGGTAGCCCTCGGTGAGCTCGTCCTCGGTGCGGCAGACGGTCATCCCGATTCCGCCGCCGCCGCCGGTGGCTTTGAGCATCAGCGGGAAGCCGATCTCCCGGGCTGCCAGTACGGCCTCGTCCACGCCGGCGAGGAGGCCGGAGCCGGCGATCATCGGGACGCCGGCAGCGCGGGCGGCAACCCGTGCCGTGTGCTTGGTGCCGAAGATTCTGAGCTGCTCCGGGGTGGGACCGACGAAGACCAGCCCGGCTGCCTCGACTGCCTCGGCGAAGCCTGCATCCTCGGAGAGGAAGCCGTAGCCGGGGTGGATGGCTCCGGCCCCGGTTGCCGCAGCGGCCGACAGCAGCGCCTCGACGCGCAGGTACGATTCCTTGGCCGGTGCCGGGCCCAAGAGTACGGCCTCATCGGCGAGCCGGACGTGGCGGGCGCCGCGGTCCGCTTCGGAGTACACGGCCACCGTGCGCAGACCGATCTTCCGCGCGGATTCGATGATGCGGCACGCGATTTCCCCGCGGTTGGCAATGAGCAGGGTGTCGAAGCGGTTCACAGGGCAGCCTCCGGCCGGGTGACTATCATACGGACGGGGGTGGGGTTGAAGCCGTTGCACGGGTTGTTGATCTGCGGGCAGTTAGAGACCAGAACCAGAGTGTCGATGTCCGCCCGAAGGGCCACGCGTTTGCCCGGGGCGGAGAGGCCGTCCACGATGCCGAGGGCACCGTCCGGGTCAACCGGAACATTCATGAACCAGTTAATGTTCGAGACGAGGTCGCGCTTGTCCAGCCCCCAGCGGGAACCTTCGATCAGGAAGTTCTCGACGCAGGCGTGCTGCTCGCGGGTGTGCTGGCCGTAACGGAGGGTGTTGGATTCCTGGGAGCAGGCGCCGCCGATGGTGTCGTGGACGCCGACTTCGTCAGCCATAACTGTCATCAGCGGGGCGCCGGTTTCGGAGCGAAGCACGGAGCCGGTGGTGAGCACGATGGAGCGCTGCGCGGCGATGGTGACGGCGGCTGAATACCTCACCGACGTGTCCTCGGCGGCGTACAGCAGGCAGTCCACTGCCTGGTTGCCTTCCAGGTCCACAATGGTCAGGACGTCGCCGGCGGCAATGACGGCGGACCAGGGCCCCCGCGCTTCCACGTATTCGTCCAGGACGACGGAGCCGGCCACGAGCGCTGTCTGGCTACCGGTTGCGTTGACGGGGGCCCGTGTTTCGGTGGCGGTGTTCATCGTGCGTTCCTTGCCGTGAGGTCGTGGTTGGTGTTGTTCAGGGCCTGGCGGTGTTCGGGCGTGAGCGGCCCAACAAGATGGCCCGCGGCGAGCAGGTCCAGGTCTTCGGGGGCGTGCCAAGCGAGGACGTCCACGGCGGTTCCGGTAAAAGCGGGCCTCGGGTCAAGTGGATGGGCCGTGTTAGCCAGGACGAGTACCGCGTCCATCTGCAGCAGGATGTCGACGGCCGCCCCGGGACCGGCACCTCCTGTGAACCGGATGCCGCCGTCCGGATCCACCCGGATCCCCTTGAACAGCGACATTGACGGCGCCACGTCGCGTACGCCCAGCCCCTGCTTCAGCGCACCAAGGGTGAGCAGTTCGCGCCCGGCCGGCGAGCTGCTGTGGGCGGTTCCGGCTCCGTAGCGGGTGGTGTTTCCGACGAGGGTGGTGGCACCTGTCAGGGCATCGTGGCTGGCGGAGGTGTCAGCCACGATGGTGGCCATCAGCCGGCCTGCATCGGAGAGCAGAGGGTGTCCTGCGGTGGGGTAGGCCTGCCACGGAACCTTGACGGTGTCTGCGACGTTAAGCCGCTCGTGCAGGGCCCCGGTCCGGTAGAGCAGGACATGGACGCACGCATCGCCCTCGGTGTCTGTGAGCCGGATCCGGGACCCCCGGGCCAGCGTCAGTGCGGTGTAGCGACCAAAGGCCACGGACTCTGCCCAGCTCAGATGCTCCTTGGCACTATCCGGCAGGTCGGCGGTGAGCCGCTCCGGGGCGGAAGTGGCCGGGATGTGCCGCATGGTGTCCGCGGCGCTTCCATGCTGCTCCCGCGCGTGGGCGCGGGCTCCGGCGGTGGTGGCGGTGGCTGGTGCTTCAGTGGTCAATGTCATGTCAATCCTGGGGGTGTTGGCGTGGCAGGGGGAGGTGTAACAATCCGATGTTGCAAGCGCGCGTTGCAGTCCTGCTGTGTGGTCAGGCTTCCGAGCGTGCGGCCGACCGGGCACTGGAGCGTCGGACCCACACACCGAGGAGCAGCACGACGCCCACCATCAGCGGAGCCGAGTAGAGGAGGATGCCGTTTTCTCCGGAGGGGTCGTAGACCTCAGGTCGTGGCCAGGCGAGGTTGACCACCATCACTGCCCCGTACAGCACGGCGAGAATATTGATGGGCAGACCCCACCGCCCCAGCGAAAACAACCCCTCCGGCATGGTCTCGCCGACCCGGTCCCAGTCGCCGCGGAGGCGGTTGAGGAGCTGCGGCACGGTGACCAGGAGGTAGGCCAGATAGACCATCACGATGCAAACGCTGCTGAGCGTGGTGAACAGCGCCGCATTGCCTACATTGATCGCCAGAACGCCGACAGCCAGTGCGCCGATGGCAATGGAGGGCCACATCGGCGTGCCGCGCATAGGATGGACGGCCGAAAGGAGTGCCGAGCCGGGAAGCTTGCCGTCTCGGGCCATGGAGAACACCAGCCGCGAGCCGGCCGTCTGAATGGCCAACGTGCAGACGAAGATAGCCACGGCCACGTCGACCAGGAGTACCTTGCCCCAGAAGGTCCCGAGGACGGCAGTTAACACATAGGGAAGGCCTTCGGTGGCGAGCCGGCCGTCATCGAGGCTGGGAGCTGCCATCAGCGCGGTGATGATCATCAGCGCCCCGCCGATGCCGGAGATGATCAATGCCGAGAGGATGGTGCGGGGCGCGGTCCGGCGAGGGTCCTTTGTCTCTTCGGAGAGTTCCCCGGCCGAGTTGAAGCCCACCATGACATAAGCGGCCATCAGGCCCGAAACCATGAACGCGCCTACGGCGCCAAGATCGGAGCCCTGCATGACGACGGTGTCCAGCACGACGTCCGGTCCGCGCTGGGCGGCCGTGATGAGGGCGAGGACCACCGCTATGACGCCGACGATCTCGCACGTCACGCCGACGGAGTTCACGCGGGCCATCAGCCTGACTCCCATGGAGTTGATCACCGTGGTGACCACCAGCAGAATGGCGCCCAGGACCACGGCGTTCGCGGCACCCGAGACAGTGTTCAGTGCGGCGTCGCCACCAACCAGCTGAAAGCCGCCCCAGAGCTGGGGAAGGACCACCTGCAGGGCAATGGCCGCAGCGGCAGCAGTGACAACCTGAGCCAGCGCCATGAACCAGCCGGCAAACCAGCCAACCGTTTCGCCGCCCACACGCCGCGCCCACTGATACACGGCGCCGGAGAGCGGGTAGCGGGCGGCAAGCTCTGCAAAATTCAGGGCCACAAGAAGCTGGCCGAGCAGGACCACGGGCCAGGTCCAGAAAAAGGCCGGTCCAGCAAAGGAGTAGCCGAACGCGAAGAGCTGGAAGATGGTGGTCAGGATGGACACGAAGGAGAAGCCTGCCGCGAATGAAGCATAGCGGCCGAGCTTGCGGTGCAGGGACGGCTCATAGCCAAGAGACGTAAGGTCTGCATCATCGGCCTGCGCGGACCTGGGAAGAACAGTGGATGTCATCGGGATCTCCGGGGCTGGAACGGCGTTTGGACAAAGCCTTCCGGCACAAGCAGCGCTGTGGTGCCGGCGCTGCGGAATACCGGTCAATTGATAGTTTTACAGGCCGAGATCCCGAACTCGTTTCCCCGTTGTAAAGAGTTGATTGACGGTTCATTTCCACTGCATTTCGGGCTCCTCACCGCCACCGAGGCGGCAGCAGATGGTGCGCCCGGAGTGCAAGAATAATGCAGTGACAACAACCGGCCCCGGACGCCCCCGTAAGCAGCAACCCTCCCGCCCGGGAGCCACCGCACGTGAAGAAATCCTCGACGCCGCCGCCGAACTCTTTACCACCCAGGGCTATGCCACCACGTCGACGCGGTCCATCGCGGAGGCCGTGGGGATCCGCCAGTCCTCGCTCTACCACCACTTCAAGACCAAGGACGACATTCTTGAGGTGCTGCTCGCGGGCACAGTATCCAGCGGCCTCGGTTTTGCCCGCGGCATCTGCGCGGGGGCCAACGGCGATCGCGATACCGTATCGGCTGGTGCCCGGCTCCACGCCGTCGCGTTGTTTGACGGAACCCAACTGTGCAACGCCCGCTGGAACGTCGGCGTGCTATACAACCTCCCGGAATCACGCAGCGAACGGTTCCACAGCTTCACTAAAGACAGACGGGAACTCCGGGGACTGTACCAACGCCTGGGGGCAGCACTCCCCGAAAACGACTGGACCGCAACCGGCCAGAACGGAGATCTGGCCTTTCGACTCGTGGAGACCCTAATCAGCCTCCGCGCAGACGGGCTGTCCATCCCGGAATCCGCGCTCCAGGCGGCCGACGCCGGCATTGTCCTCAGCGGCATTGGCGAACACCTCGCCCCAATCCGGGTACGGAGTGCGACACTCATCGCGGATTTCAAAACCTAGAAAAGGCCGCAAACAACACCGCAACCCAGGATCTTCAACGCAAAACCGCCAATGCGAACTGCGCTTTCGTTCACCGCCAAACAACTTAGCAATCGCACTTATGCCAACGAGGTGGAGGGGAATCCGCCGGCGCCGAGCTGGAACGTGGCGCCCACCCAGGACGTGCCGATTATTGCCGAGCGGCTTGAGGACGGGGCGATTGACCGGCACCTGCTCGTAGTTCCTGGAACTTAGGGCACTAGCAATCCCAGCCCTCGGCTTGAGCGACACGTGAACCGCCATCCTCAGCCAAGTTTCACCCCACCGGCCGCAGGGCTGACGGCGGCGGGTAGGATCGGAACACCGCCGAAGGGCGGTCAAGGTTTTGGGGGAACTTGTGAAGAACTTTCTGATGCGCCGCGCCACCGGCGATCCGGGCGAACCGGTCGGGACGAGCGGGAACGCGAAGACTTTTCTGCGCGCAGGGGTGGCGCTGCTGGCGGCGGCCGGGCTCCTGCTCGGCCCCGGCGTCGTGGCCGTTCCGGCGTCCGCTGAGGACCTTACCGCGACTGGCCCGGCGGCCACTGACTCAACGGTGATCGACGCCGGCATCCAGCCTTTGGGCGTGGCGGCAGCGCCGGACGGGCACCCTGTATGTGAGTGACTACCACTGTGCGGGCGGCATCAGCGTCTTCCAGCCCGGCGAAACGCGCGCCTCCCGCACCAACAAGGTGGGACGTTTTCCCTCGTCGCTGGCGGTGACGACGGACGGGACCCTGTACGTGCGCCAGACGACAGACTCCGGACAGGCACAAATCGGCGTGCTACCCCCGGCGCGGCTGAAGCGGGCTTTGCGATCGGAGTGAGCCCGGGCGCGCACTGGCTGACGGCGGGAGTCGACGGATCGCTGTACGTGACCAACCCGGCTGAAGGAAGCGTGTCGGTGGTGCCGCCCGGCCGCGTCTGGACGGAGCGCTCCATCCTGGCGGGCCCCTACCCGGTGGAGGTGGCCGTGGCGAAGGACGGAACCGTCTATGTGGCAAGCATCATGAGGAATGATGTGGCGGTCATCGAGCCGGGCGGCACCACAGTGGCGCGTCGGATCCCGGTAGGAGAGGCACCGCAGGAGGTGGTGGCCGCTCCGGACGGCACGGTCTATGTGACCAACAGCGTGGACAACACGGTCTCGGTCATCCCGCCGGGGGCCACGGCCGCGGCGGAGACGATTCCCACCGGTGAGGACCCCGGCCGCATGGCTGTCCGGGCCGACGGAACCGTGGTGGTGGTCAACAGGGGCGGCAGGTCCCTGACGGTGATTGCCCCAGCTGGTGCTGCCGGTGCGCCCGCGCCTGGTGCGGGCGCACCGGCAGCGGCACGCCCAGGGCTGAGTCCGCGGGGTCAGTCGGAGGTTCTTCAGCCGGCGGTACTACTGACGGAGCTTCCGGGCCCGGACTTCCGGCGATTGCCGCCGGGGCGGCGGCCCTGCTGCTTTGCGGCGCCGGTGCCGTGATCGCGGTGCTGCGGAGGCGACGACGGGGCAGGACCGAGCTGCCCGCCTGGACCTTCAACTAGCGTCAGGTCCCCGCCGACCCGACGCGCGCAGGGGAGTAGATAGGGGGTTCGGGCTATGGACGCTTCGGACCGGCATGCCTAGACTGGCCGGACCCCCAACGCCAGGAAAACATCCAGCTGCTCAAGCCACGGGCAGGCCCTGCACCTGGGGGTCCATCGCAACACTTCACAACTCACGGCTACCCCACGAAGGCGTGCCGTGCCGAGAGAGGAGAGCACTGATGACTGGAAACAAAGCCGTTGCTTACAAGGAACCGGGCAAGGTCGAACTGATCGACATCGACTATCCAAGCTTCGAACTCAAGGACGGCCCGGGAGTCAATCCGGCGAACGTGGGGCGCACGGTACCCCACGGGGTCATCCTGAAAACCGTGGCCACCAACATCTGCGGTTCGGACCAGCACATGGTCCGCGGACGGACCACGGCACCGCCCAACCTGGTGCTGGGGCACGAGATTACCGGCGAAGTGGTGGAGGTGGGTCCCGGCGTCGAGTTCATCAAAGTGGGCGACATCTGTTCGGTGCCCTTCAATATCGCCTGCGGCCGCTGCCGGAACTGCAAGGAACGCAAGACCGGCATCTGCCTGAACGTTAATCCTGACCGCCCCGGCAGCGCCTACGGCTACGTGGACATGGGCGGCTGGGTGGGCGGGCAGGCCAACTACGTGCTGGTCCCGTACGCGGACTGGAACCTGCTGAAGTTCCCGGACAAGGACCAGGCCCTGGAAAAGATCATGGACCTGACCATGCTCTCTGACATATTCCCCACGGGCTTCCACGGCGCCGTGACGGCTGGGGTGGGCGTCGGCTCCACGGTGTATGTTGCCGGCGCCGGGCCTGTTGGCCTCGCAGCGGCCACCAGCGCGCACCTGCTGGGTGCCGCCGTCGTGATTGTGGGCGACCTCAACAAGGACCGGCTCGCGCAGGCGCACAGTTTCGGGTGCGAAACGATTGACCTGAGCGAGGGCGGCCCGGCGGAGCAGATCGAGCAGATCCTCGGCGTCCCGGAGGTGGACTGCGGCGTGGACGCGGTCGGCTTCGAAGCCCGCGGCCACGGCCATGACGCCAAGGAAGCACCGGCCACAGTGCTGAATTCGCTGATGGAAATCACCGCGGCCGGCGGCGCACTGGGCATTCCCGGGCTCTACGTCACCGGGGATCCCGGCGGCGTGGACGAGGCTGCCAAAAAGGGTGCGCTGAGCCTGAGCCTGGGCACCGGCTGGGCGAAGTCGCTCAGTTTCACCACCGGACAATGCCCGGTCATGAAGTACAACCGGCAGCTGATGATGGCCATTTTGCATGACAAGGTGAGTATCGCCAAGAACGTGAACGCGAAGGCGATCACCCTGGACGACGCGCCCAAGGGCTATGCCGAGTTCGACGCCGGAGCGGCCACCAAATACGTCCTCAACCCGAACGGATACCTCAGCTAAGTCCCTCACCTTAGCCAGCGGCGCCGTCGGGAATTACGACGGCGGCCGCTGGCTTGGTGCCCGTCTAACCGAGGGAGGCGAGGAACGCCGTCGTATCCTCTGCCACCCGCTCCGGGCACTCCCACAGCACGAGATGTGCCACACGGGGATAGACCTTTAGCACGGAGCCGGGAATCCGGGCTGCCAGGGTTTCCTGGCCGCCGCGTGTCAGCAAGCCGTCCTGTTCTCCCCACAGGATCAGCGTGGGGGCGTGGATGGTTCCCGATTCGGTGGGCGGGGTGGCCTCGCCCAGGCCGTTCAGGATGGCTTTCCACACGTGGGCTGGCATCCTGAGACCGTCGCGCACTCGGTCCTCGACGAACCAGGCGGGAACCTCGTGCAGCAGGGGAAACCAGGACAGGGAATCCCGGACCCAGTCCTCGTCGAGGGGGTCCGTCAGGCGGTCCACTTCGTCGGCGAAGGGTGCCCGCCCGTGGAGGCTCAGGGGAGCGCCCACCAGCACCAGTGCCGCGACCCTTTCGGGATGGTCAACGGCGAGCCGCTGGGCCACGTAACCGCCGCTCGAGGAGCCGACGACGACCGCACCCGGCACGTCGAGGGCGTCCAGGATCGCTGCTGCGTCCTCCGCCTGTTCCGCCAGGGAGTAGCCGCCCTCCGGTTTGTCCGCTTCGCCTTGCCCGCGCAGGTCCGGGGCGTAGACCCTGAGGCCGGTCAGCAGGGGTATTAGGCGGTCAAAGCTCCCGCGGGATTCGCCCCATGCGTGCAGCAGCAGCACCGGTTCTGCGCCGGCGTCGCCGTGGATGAGGCACGGCACCGAGATGCCCGTGCGGAGCGTGAGATCCCGGACTTCGGAGTCCATAGATTCAGGCTACGCCGCCGGCGGCTCTCGGTAGAGTTTCGCTATGGATACCCCGGTGAGGGTTCGTTACGCGCGTGTCGAGGACGCTGCCGAGATGGCGCGCGTGAATGTGCGCGCGTGGCTTGAGACGTACCGCGGAGTCATGGCCGACCACGTCCTCGACGACCCCGGGTTGCCCGCCGCCCGGGAACGGTTCTGGACCGCCATGCTCAGCGATGAGCGCTACCGTGCGAACCGTGTGGCGGTGGCCGAGCGCGACGGCGAAGTGATCGGGATCGCGATGGCGGGGCCCTCGCAGAGCCCCGGGTCGCAGTGGGGCACACACCTCTACGTGCTGTACGTCGTGGCGGCTGAGCACGGGACCGGTGCCGGGGCTGACCTCCTGGATACCGTCGTTGGACCTGACGATTCGGCAGCGCTCTGGGTGGCCGATCCGAATCCTCGGGCGCAGGCGTTCTACCGCAAGCATGGTTTCGTGGCGGACGGGACCGTGAATGTGGAGGACGGCGTGCGCGAGATCCGCATGGTGCGGATCTCCTCCGGGAAGCCACACCGGTCCTGACTCGCTGCAACGTGGGGCCGGTGTTCACTTGCGGTTCACCGGAGATTGGCCACGCGGTTGAATACTGCCTACACACTCGATATGAACGCGCGATCATTCGAGTGCATCCCACAAATAAAACGGTGCGGAGAAGAGCCTGCCCAATGATGATCGCGCGTACATTCAGACTTTGGATACACCCGACAAGCGCAGAAACCGGAGCAAGCAATGAAAGTCCCACCCTTCGCCAAACACCGCATCCTCACGGCGGCATCCGCACTTATCGCAGGATCGTTCCTGCTGACCGCCTGCGCGCCGGGCGCCGGGGAGTCCGCCGCCAACGCGGACGGCAACGCCACCCTGGTGGTCTACAGCAACTCCGTCTCCGACGGGCGCGGCGCATGGCTGACGGCCCAGGCCGCCCAAGCAGGCTTCGATCTGGAGCTGGTGGACCTCGGTGGCGGCGACGTCATGAACCGCCTGACGGCCGAGAAGAACAACCCGATTGCGGACGTGACGTTCGGCATGAACAACGTGTACTTCGAGAAGCTCAAGGCCCAGGACGTGCTGGAGCCGTACACGCCTGCCTGGTCCGCCGAGGTGGGCAGCGCGATGGGCGACGAAGAGGACAAGACGTTCTGGCCGATTGTCCGCGAGCCCATCATGCTGGTCTACAACGAGGGTGCGTACCCGTCCGCCGATGCGGCCCCGCGGGACTGGACCGATCTCTGGACCAAGGACGAGTTCAAGGGTCGCTACGAGGTGCCCGGGGCCTCCACCGGTGCCACCACCCAGATGGTCTACTCCGGCATCCTGGCCCGCTACGCCGATCCGAGCGGCGAGCTGGGCATCAGCCAGGAGGGTTGGGACCAGATGGCCGCCTACTTCGAGCATGGCAGCACCGCGGTCAAGGGTGAAGACCTGTACGCGCGGATGAAGGCCGGTACTGTCGACGCCGGCCAGATGTGGCTCGCCGGCAAGAACAGCCGCGAAGCCGAGTACGGTGTCGCCACCAAGGCCGTCCAGCCGGAGGTCGGCGTGCCGTTCGCCGTCCAGCACGTGGCCATGGTCAAGGGCACCGACCAAGCCGAGGCCGCGCAGGACTTCATCGACTGGTTCGGCAGCGCCAAGGTGCAGGCCGCCTGGTCCAACGAGTTCTTCACCGCACCGACCAACACCCAGGCCCTCGCTGATGCCAACAAGCAGGCCATCGAGCAGACCGAAGCCTTCACGCCGCAGGACATCGACTGGGCCCTGGTAGCCGAAAACATCGACGCCTGGGTCGAAAAGATCGAACTCGAGTACCGGAAGTAGGAAGTTCCCGCCCTCGGGTGCCCGGAGGAATCCGGGCACCCGGGCCAAGGACCATCGCCATGATCACCTATAAGAACATTGACGTTGTTTTTGACGACTTCCACGCGCTCCCCGGGTTCAACCTGACCATCGAGGCGGGTGAGTTTTTCACCCTGCTCGGCCCCTCGGGCTGCGGCAAGTCCACGGCCCTGCGCACCCTGGCAGGCTTTATCGATCCCACCGCCGGCGATGTTTACGTCGACGGCGCCCGGGTCACCCACCTGCCCAGCCAGCGCCGCCAGATCGGCATGGTCTTCCAGAACTACGCCCTTTTCCCCACCATGACGGTCCGGGAGAACATCGCCTTCGGCCTCAAGGTCTCAGGCGTGTCGAAGGCCGAGACCACCCGCCGCGTGGACGAGATCGCCAACGCCGTGGAACTCGACAGCGTCCAGCTGGGAAAGGGCGTGACCGAACTTTCCGGCGGCCAGCAGCAGCGCGTCGCGATCGCCCGCGCCCTGGTGCTGCGCCCGAAAATCCTGCTGCTCGACGAGCCGCTCTCCAACCTCGACGCCAAGCTCCGCCACCAGTTGCGCGGCCAGCTCAAAGAACTGCAGGAGCAGTTCGGCATCACCACCGTTTACGTCACCCATGACCAGGACGAGGCGCTGACCATGAGCACCCGGATCGCGGTGATGAACAAGGGCCGGATCGAGCAGGTGGGAACCCCGCAGGAGGTCTACATGCGCTCCGCCACGGAATTCGTCTGCAACTTCATCGGCGATGTTAACCGGCTCGCCGCGGGAACGGTCGCCGCGCTCTCCGCATACCCTTACGGCACGCGGGGGACCGCCCCGCTCAACCCGGCATCGCCGTCGTACGTCCGGGTGGAGAAGGTGGGGCTGCACGCCCCGGCAGGAAACGCGTACGACGGCGGCGCCCGGCTCACGCTGCCCGGCACCGTGCGCTCGCGGCAGTACCACGGCGTCTACAGCAGCTACCGGGTGGAGCTGGACGTGCGCGACGGGGGAGTGGCCAAGGGGATCATCCAGGAGTCCGGGCACCCCGGCTTCGCCCCCGGCGACAGGGTTGACGTCAGCATCGATCCGGCAGACGTGCTGCAATATCCGGCCGCCAACGCGCAGGAGCCGGTTCAGACGCTGCAGGAACAGACGCTACAGGCTCCCATACCCGCAGGGGCGTCCCGGTGAACACGTCCGTACGCAAGATGCTGCGCTCACCGCTGTTCCTCGTGGTCGGTGCCGTGCTGCTGTGGTTCTCCGCGGCCTTCCTCGTCTGGCCGAACGTGCGGCTGTTCGGCGAAGTCTTTATGCCCGACGGCGAGCCGTCCTTCCGCGCCTTCGAGCGGCTGGGATCCTCGCGGCGGGCCATGGACTCGCTGCGCAACAGCTTCCTTCTGGCGGTGGTGCTCTCCGTGACGGTCAACCTGGTGGGCGTCTTCATTGTGCTCGCGACCCGGTACTTCGACATCAGGGGCGCTCGCATTCTCTACCTGGGCTACGCCACGACGCTGATCTACGGCGGGATCGTCCAGGTGGCCGGCTACAAGATCATCTATGGCGAGCACGGCTTCGTGACCAATCTGCTGGCTGGCGCGTTCCCGGACATGGACCAGGCCTGGTTCACCGGCATGGCCGCCGTCGTGTTCGTGATGACCGTTGCCGGCACCGGCAACCACCTGCTGTTTATGACCAACGCCCTGGCCCGGGTGGACTTCCAGACCGTCGAGGCGGCCAAAATGATGGGCGCCTCCACCTGGCGGGTACTGCTGACCATTGTGCTGCCCACCATCCGGCCCATGCTCTACGCCATCACCATCCTGACGTTTCTGGGCGGGCTGGGTGCGCTGGCAGCGCCGCAGGTGCTCGGCGGCACGGGTTTCCAGACCATCACACCCATGATCCTGACCTTCGCCAACTCACCGTCGTCCCGTGACTTGGCCGCCACGCTGGCCATCGTGCTCGGCGTATCCACCATGGTGCTGCTGGCCGTCCTGAACCGGATGGAGAAGGGCGGCACATACTTCGCGGTCTCCAAGGTCCCCACTGCGATGAAAAAGCAGAAGATCGGAAACCGCTGGGCCAACGCGGCCGTCCACGCCGCTGCCTACGCCCTGCTGGCCGTTTACGTGGTGCCGCCGCTGCTGATTGTCGTCTTCTCCTTCACCAGCGCCTCGTCGATCAGCTCCGGAACCCTGACGTGGGAGAGCTTTACCCTGAAGAATTACGCGCTCGTGTTCAGCGACTACAAGGCGTTCTGGCCGTTCCTGGTGTCCCTCGGCTACGGCGCTTTCGCGTCGGTCACGGTGGTGGCAGGCATGCTGTTTGTGGCGCGCCTGCTGCAGAAGCACCGGAACAACGTGACCGCGTGCATCGAATTTGTGCTCCACATCCCGTGGATCCTGCCTTCGACGCTGATCGCCCTGGGGCTGATCATCGCCTACGACCACGCCAGCTGGATCATGGGCAATGTCGTCCTGACCGGAACTGTGGCGTTGTTGGGCATCACCTATGTGATCCTCAAGATCCCGTTCACGCTTCGGATGCTCAAAGCGGCCTTCACTGGCGTGCCGGACCAGCTCGAAGAGGCCGCGGCCATCCTGGGCGCCGGGCCGCTGACAACCTTCCGCCTGGTGCTGCTGCCCGTAGTGTTACCCACCGCGGCAGCCATCGCGGCGCTGAACTTCAACAGCCTGTTGGACGACTACGACACCGCCGTGTTCGTCTCGCACCCGCTCTACCAGCCGCTGGGCATCGTCATCAAGAACGCCACCGCGGAGGACACGCTCAATGACGGCACGGCGCTGACGTTCGTCTACACGGTGCTGCTCATGCTGATCACCGCGACCACCATGTGGCTGGTCTACGGCCGACCAGCCGCCGGAATCGGGCGGCGTCCGCACATCCGGCGAGCGCCGCCGTCGAACCCGTCACGACACGAATCTAAAGGAACAACAATGTTTGGACAGAGCACTTACGCCTCGATCAACGAGCCCCTTAGCGCGGCCTTCGCCAGGCGGCGGCCACTGATTGCGGTGCACCGCGGTACCGGGCTGGGCACCATCGCGGAGAACACGGAGCCGGCCATTACCGCCGCGTTGGCGCAGGGCGCGGACATGGTGGAGATCGACGTCGTCGAATCCACGGACGGTGACTTCTTCCTGTTCCACGACGGCTACGAGCCGATGCATTTCGGCATCGCCCAGAACATCGGGACGCTGTCCACGGCGCAGATCCTGGACCTGAGCTACCAGTGGTGCACGCACCGGGGCGCCCCTTACGGGGTGGCGCGGCTGGAGGATGTGCTCCGGTCCCACCCGGAGACGCTGTTCAATGTGGACCGTTCCTGGGGCTCGTGGCCGCGGCTGCTGCCGTTCCTGGACCGGTTCCCGGAGCCGGGCCGGCTGCTGTTCAAGTCGCCGGTCGATGCGGAGCTGCTGGACGTGCTCGCCGCGCATCCGGTGAAGTATCCGTACGCGCCGATCGTCAGGTCGCACGAGGAGGTGCTGCAGGTGCTGGCCGCTGATGGAATCAACACCGTGGGCATGGAGCTGCTGGCCCCGTCGCCGGACCACGAGTTCGCTGACGCCGGCTACCTCGACTGGCTGCACGGGCAGGGTCTCTTTGCGCTGCTGAACGCGATCAACCTCAGCAACAGGGTGCCGCTCTTCGCTGGCTGGGATGACGAGGCTTCCGTGCTGGGATCGCCCGACGACGGCTGGGGCAAGCTGATGACGCTGGGGGCCGGAATCATCCAGACGGACTGGCCGGGCCTGCTGGTTCCCTACCGCAACCGGCAGCAGGCGGCGCTGGCACTGGCCGGGGCGGGGAAGCAATAGAGTGAGGACCGGATTGAACGAGCAAGGGTAAGGGGAGCCGAAAATGCCGAGGACACGGACGACGGCGGGGGACCGGTCGCGGGGGGACGCGCCCCGGGGGGACGCGGAGGTACCGCGCGAGGGACTGAAGATCCGGATGGAAGACGTGGCGCGGGCCGCCAACGTGTCCCGGGCGACAGTCTCCCGTGTCCTGGTGGGCAACCCGCCGGTCGCCGCCGCGACTCGGGAGAAAGTTTTCAGGGCCGTGCGCGAACTCGGTTACGTTCCCAATGCCATGGCGCAGGGGCTCTCCAAGCGCAGCTCCGACCTGGTGGGCCTGCTCCTGCGCGACCCGCGGAATCCGGCGTACGGCCGGCTGCACTCCCTGGTGCAGGAAGCGGTGAGCGGCCACGGGCTGGAGCTCATCACGGCCGTGCCGCACTGGAAGGAGGGGGCCGAGGACGAACTCGCCGCCCTGCGCCGCATGCTCGGACTGCGCGTGGGCGGACTGCTGGTCTCCACCGGTGTCATCAAGGCCGCGGATCTGGAACCGTTCCTGGACAGTGTGCCGGTGGTTTCGGTGGGCAGGGTGGAGGACCATCCCCGGATCCACGGGGTGTCCTATAACGAGGACGTCCACGGGGCCATGCTCGCAGACAGGGTCGCCTCGGCGGGGCACAGGTCCGTGGCAGTGCTGGTTCCGACGGTGTCGGTCTCCACCGCGGAGAACCGCCGTGGCCGGTCCATGGCGGTCCACCTGGAAGGCCGCGGGCTGACGGTCCACCGAATCGAGACCGACGCCTTCGGCCAGCCGGAGGCCGGCATCGCCCGGATCCTGGACCTTGTCCGCGACGGTGGGGTCACGGCCGCCATGTTCCCCAACGACATCAGGGCCATGATCTTCCTCCGGGCCGCCCGCGCCGCCGGCCTGGATGTCCCCGGCGACGTATCGGTGACGGGCTGCGACGGCATCATCCCGGGCCTGGACCTGATCGGACTGGCCACGCTGCGCATCCCGGTGGAACAAGTCGCGGCGCGCGGGGTTGACGTCCTTGAGAGTCTCATGAGCAACCGGGGCGGGATCGAGGTCCGGCACGAAAAATTCACCGGTGAATTCGTACCCGGGGCAACGCTGGGCCCGGCCGCGTAAACGAAAGCCTCGCCGGGGTTTGTCGTCTCAGTTGCAGTCGCGTCAGTTGCTGGGGCGTGCCCTTCGGCGCAATGCGTTGATGGTGGCCTCCGGCGAGGTGTTGAAGCAGAACACGATGCCGGGGACGAGCTCGCTAAGCAGGTTGACGACGCGCTCGAACAGCAGGGTGTGCTCCTCGGCCATCCGCACACCCGCGCCGATCATGGCCACCTGGACGGGTCGGGCGGCGAGGCATTCGCGGACCATCTTTTCGGACTCGTCAGGGTCGGCTGAAACCTGGCACGGCACGATGTCGAACCCGGCCTCGCGCATTGCCGCCTCGCCCGCCGCGATCCGGGTCGCCAACATCTCCTGGGAGGTCTCCGGGTGGCGGCTGAGGTCGACGGCGCTCGGATGCAGACGGAGCGACAAAACAGTGTCCCCCATCGATTTACCTGTCGTCGTGGAAAGGCTCCACCCTATCTCCAGGTCCACAGGGCGTGGGGCTTACGGCGCATGGTCGTCCCTTGTCCACGGTGCTATGGGGGTCCCATCGCCACGGTGGACTGTGGCACAAGCGTGATCGCTTGCTTGGTGGACGACGGGTTCTCTCCTTGTGTCGGTCAGGTGTTCGTCGTTATGGCGGCCATGATTGGCATAGGAGATGACTATGCGAACTTTTCCCGTCCAGATGCAAATCGATAACAGCGGCGACGCTTCGATCTCTCCGTGCTTGGCCTCCCCCGAGTAAGAGTCCAAGATGCCTCACCCTCTTTTTCTTGCGGTGCCTAACCAATTTCGGACTAACCCTCCCGGGTGGGCGAGGCGTGGAACATCTGCAGGCACTGGGCCGTTCTCCGGCTGGAATCCTGCTTTTGAAAGGATGGAGGTGGCGCCATTGAAGGACAGGTAGAGCTTGTCGACCGCCCCGAATGGGTAGCCGACGGTGATGTTGCCACCACAATCCATATTGATTTTTGACCAGGCTGGCCACAAATCTGTGCCAATGGCTGGCAGTTGGAACAAGAGAAGTCCATCCGGTTTCACCCTGTGGCTGAGGTCTCTGAGATTGTGCGTGGCCCTCTCGACAGACGCTTCGATTAAGGCCCGCGACAGGATGACTGCATCGAATTGAGGGATCTCGGGGAATGCATCGCGGAAGTCAGCGTGCTGAATGCGTTCCTTGTAGGACGGAAGGTCGGTTTGGCCTTTGCTCACAGCCACTTTCGAGGCGTCGCAGGCGTAGACGTCGTATGACTCTTCCAACAGTGGTCTCGCGTTTCGTCCGTTCCCGAAGCCGATGTATAGGGTCGTGGTTGTTTTGGTCAGGTGCTTCCTAGCGATATCCACGACGGGGAGGGGTGTGCTGTCGCCTTCATGAAACTCGAAGGACCAGTCGTACGAAAGGGCCAGATTGCGAGTTGTTATGTCCATGCTCTTCCTTACAGACTAGGATTACTCGGCCTTCGCAGTACGAGCACCCCACGGGCGCCTATTACGGCGCCGGCTAGGATGGCGAGGGGCCAGCGCTCCGGAACGACCAGGGAACTGAAAATTGCCGGGCCAGTAATGTTTTGAAACTGGCCACCGAGGTTTATTGCGCTGAGATCCGTGGCCAAATTTTCTTCCCTGCTCATTCTCACCATGTAGACGGTGAGAGCGGCCGACTGAGCGATCTCAGCAGCGATCTGAACTATGAGCAGCCCGATTAGCAGCTTTCCCGCAACATCTTCACCTACGGCAGCGAACAACGGGACTGGAAACATGGAGATACCAAGCAGCAGTCCGCTAATTCCCCACAGCTTCTGATGCCGGTTTCTCTGGTCTGCCCAAGCATTCACCGCCGCTTGAGTCAGGGCAACCACAACGGCATTTACAACGAACAGGACCGGGACGACCCATACGTAGTTCGGTGCATAGACCACGACAGCGAGGGGAAAGTAGACGTTCAGGAACGTCCTGTGAAACGAAAAAAGGAAGTTGTCGAAGACGATGCGTCTGCGGTGGCTCGAGTCAAGTGATGACTTAATCCGGGTCCAAGAAGTGATGACTGATGGACTGACATCAGCCTTCGAAAGGTCCAAGTCCCTGAGGGTAAGTCGATAGAGGATGATTACGAAGATAAAGGTCGCGGAGTTCAGTCCGAGTATGACAATGATCGGCAAGTTCAGGAAGAGGACAAGGGCGCTGAGTCCGGCTCCCAGTCCGTAGCCGATGTTCGCGGGTAACGCCGTTAGCCCAATGAGGCGGATGCTGTCTTCCTTGGACAACGGAGCAACCATAAGGCTGCGCGTCAGGGAAGCCGCCGAGCGATCAATGACTCCGAACAGCAGACTGTACGCGAGGTATTGCGCGTCGCCCGATATGAACACCCAAACAAGGGTCCCGAGAGCCCGCAAAATATAGGAACACGTAAAGACTCTCAGGTTCCCCCACCGGTCGGCGAGGGCGCTGATCGGCAGCGAGGCGAGCATCCCAGATATCGCTGAGAGCGTCAAACCGAATCCTACTGCGGCAGGATTTACGCTGAGGTGCTGGGTGAAGAGTACAACCGCTGCACTGACATACGAGCCAGTCCCCAAGGAATCGATGCCGGTCGCGGTCAGGGCCGCGCGTTGGAAGCGGCGAGCTTGCGGGACAGTCAGCGTTGACACGTAGGACAAGCCGTCCTCCTGGCAACGGGGATGGTGTAGGTGTCATTTTGAAAGTTAGAGAAGGACAGAAGCTGATTGGTAGCTAGTTCACCTTTGCCAAGCAGTAGCTTCACGACCTCGTTGGCACCCATGACTCCGGCCATACCGGTAGCGAGTCCCCAAACAGGAACGGGGCCCTTCCTGCTTTCAGGTAGGTCCGGATAGACGCAGTTCAGGCACGCCGTATCCGGTGGAACCATCGTGAAGACATAACCGTGGGCATACTGTGCACTGACATGAACCATCGGCGTTCTGGTGTCGACGGCAAACTTGTTAACGAGGAGACGTTGTTCTGGGCCGTCACCACCCTCGAGGATTACATCGTATCCGCCAAGAAACTCGTCAACGTTCGAGGCGTCGATCCGGTCAAGGGAGTAGCTCACAGCAATGTCCGGGTTGAGTTCGCGCAGTTCCTCGGCAGCGGCCTCGGCCTTGTACCTGCCGATGTCATGCTGGCGGTAAAGGATCTGACGGTTCAAGTTGCTAAGTTCGACCCTGTCGAAGTCCACGATATGAATTGTTCCAACGCCCGCGGAAGCGAGGTGGTACAGCAGGGAGGACTTCACCCCACCCGCCCCGACGCTCACAACCCTTCCCGCGCTAATCTTGTTTTGCCCTTCGAGCCCTAGCTGGGGCATAACTTCCTGACGGTTATATCTCGTATTCGTAAAACTCATGTCCCCACTCGCTCCTTCAACTGGAAAGACGCAGCGAGTACCAGTCGCTGCGCCCCCGTCCAGTGTGTTCTTATGGCTAACCGTCGCAGGGGACGGGGCTACCGACCATTACTCGGTCAGTCTCAGAGAGCACCTGCTCCGGACCAGCTACTGCACCGTTGACCAGGACGCGGAACATCTGACGCGGCTGTGAGCCTTCATCACTGATCGCGCGCTTGAGTTCCGGATCCAGCGCGCTGACCTCTCCCAGAACATCGGCGACCGTTAGTCCGTCCCGAAGCTGGATGTCAACAGAGCTCCGGTCCAACCGACCTTCGGCAATACCTCGAAGTGCAACATTGAGCATAAGACCTCAATCCTTCCTTTGTGAGATCACACTATCAATTTAGCGTGATGCGGATAACATATCACAAAACATGAATTGTAATTGACAAATCTGTCAATCGAATTGGGAGGTCTTGCGCTTGTTCTCCTGAATCGGCGAAAGCTCAGATAACCCAGACTTTGGACAGCGGGGTGAAGTGTTCGCCTCTGAGAGCGACAAACTTCCCTGGCGCCTGTCTCACCGTGCTTCCGGCAGAGAATCCAACTCAGTGGCACGTTCATGCAGTCAAGGGGTGACGGGCGACCGTGAAATTTGTTCTACCGGATATGACACACATTCTCTGGGGGCAGCCGGATGGTGGAAAATCCACGAGAACTTGAACAGTGGGGATGCTCACCTGCTACTTCAAGCCTTCCACAGCGCGAGATGCTTAGTTCGGTTCAGACCGTGGGGCGTCTTTAACCAAGACCGCATGGCTACACCACGGTTGGTTGGGCGATGGTATGGGCGAGGCGGTAGGAGTCAGTGCCGGTTTGGATGATGGCGCCGTTGAAGGTCAGCCGGTCACGATCGCGGCGCAGCGGCGCGGGTCGGTGAAGGTTTTGTTCCTCCGGAGAAGGACTCGTTGGACGCTATGCCGGCAACTCTCAGAAAACGACGACGAGCTCGACGCGACACTGGCCACCAACTGAGGACCTAAATATGAAAATCGAAGCCAGGGCGCCTCAGTTCCGTCTTGAGCATGGCGCGCTCGTCAGGACCGGGGGCGCCACCAGTCTCGCGGCGAGCATCGCGGTTGCAGCCGCCGAACTGCTCACCAGCGAAGACCGGGCCAGGCTCTAGGAATGCGGGCGCGCAAATTGCACGCGCGTGTTCATCGACCGCTCACGGAGCGGAACCAGAACCTGGTGCGGCATGGAGGAATGCGGCAACCGCATCAAGGCGGCCAATTACGGCTCGCGCCGGAAAGCCCGCACGGGCACCGCATCCCAAGCAGCTTAGGGACCTTCCAGTTGGGCGCCAGTAGAGATTCGGCAGCGCTCTGGGTGGCCTTCCGAATCCTCGGGCGCAGGCGTTCTACCGCAAGCACGGGTTCGTGGCGGACGGGACCGTGAATGTGGAGGACGGCGTGCGCGAGATCCGCATGGTGCGGATTATTCTCAATCGGCCATCGAGTTGCGGATTGCTTCGACGAGAATGTCCGGAGCGGCAACATGCACCAGGTGGTCCTGATCTCGAAGTGCCAAGACCTTGGCGTGCGGTAGGCACCTGACGATTCTCACGCGTGGCGCTTCATAGACAGAGCCACTTTTGGTCCCATGAATCACGGTTACACGCGTCTGAATTGTGAGGTACTTTTCCAAGTCGGGACGAACGCGCTCAGCGCTTGGATTTCATCCGCCAAGAGCAAAGCAAGCAGGCACAATCGGGTCCAGGACTTCCGGTTCTGGCGAAGTGCGTCGACATGTCCTTGGCTATAACCCGAGATGTCCCGGTTGACGATTTCAACCATGGTGTCAAAATCGTCCCAGGTGCGTGCTGCACGCAGGGCTCCCAGTTGTTCCCGTCCAAACGGCGACATCACAGGTTCGTACAGCGCCAGCGACAACGCGTCGGCTCCCGTTGCCAAAGCGTGGATTGCGATCAGGCCGCCCAGGCTCCAGCCAAAGACATGGGCAGGCTGGGCCACGTTCTCAAAGACCGCTTTCAGGTCTTCAACCTCGGTCAGAAATGAATAATCATCCGGAAGATTGCTGCTTGGCTGCCGGCCGCGTCGATTAATGACGTGGACTTCTCGGTCAGTGCCCATGAGGCTCGCGACGGTACCCCAGGCCTCAGCGTCGCTCATGACCCCGGGGATAATGATCAGCGGTCCAGCCCGGAGGTTGTTTGACCACGAGCGCCGCAATGTCCGGAGGCTCCGGAACACAGGATGTGCGCGCCGAAGTAGCTCGACAGCAGCGAGCCAACGCCACTGTCCTGCAGACCCGAATTGAATTGTCGGCCATGGCGGGGGACTTGCCGCCAGATTGCAACGCCCAGCTGCTCACCGAATTCGTCATGGCGATTTGGCTCGGGCTATCCGCCTCGGCCGAAACGGGAGTCCAGCGCTCAACGCTCCATGACGTGGTGGACGTGGCCTTGGATGCTTGGCCAGCGACAAAACTCTAATGGAAGATGCCCGGTGCCGGACTGCAGCATGACTTCAACCGGTCAGACGGTATTGATCCAGTAGCGTCGCTTGCCGTTGCGCGTATCCTCGCAGACACCGCCGTTCTTTTCGATGGTCGCCCGGGAGCCGGCGTTGTTCTCATCGCAGGTGAGAAGAACCCGGGGGATTCCCAGTTCCCTTGCCATCGGCAGGGCGTCGGCCAAAGCGGCAGCTGCGTGGCCGCGACGCCTGGCAGAGGGCCTCACGCTGTAGCCGATGTGCCCGCCCTCGTTGAGGAGGAATTCGTTCAGCTCGTGCCTGATGGCCAGCGAGCCAAGGAACGTGTCACCCTCCACAATCCATAAGTACGTGCAGGGCACGTGCTCCGGCTTGCGTGGGCTCTCCGGCAGGGCATCCTTGACAAGGGCATCGACAAAGCGGCGGAACGTCTGGGCATCGTTGAGTTCTGCCAAGGACCAGTCCGCCGGGCCTCCGCCGTCCCGGTTGGCGCCGTCAAATTCCGCGGACCCTTCCAGCCAGGAGGCGTGATAGCTGACGTCCGGAGCGATAAGAACAGGCATCACTCGATCGTAGTCCAGCTCTTCGTCCCTGGAACGATCCGCACGGTGATCCCGGGCCGGCCTGGTGCCCTTCCCCGGTCAGCCGTTCTTGTTTTTGCCTTTGCCCTCGGCTCCTTTTCCCTCTTCCGGTGCCTGTACAGGTGCCTGTACAGGTGCCGGTACCACGGGCGCAGTGTTTTCCTCGGCGGCCTGCGCGGCGGCTTCCGCGTCGGCCTTGGTCTTCTCGGCGGCAGCCGCGGCTTCTTCGGCGGCTTTCGCTGCCACGGCGGCTTCTGCGGCGGCATTGAGGTCGGACCTGACGGCGGTGATGCCGGCCATGATGCGCCGGCGCCGTTCCTCGGAAACCTGGCCGCTGCCGGCCGCAGATGCCACGTCCGCTTCCAGACTCTCCAGTGCCGTGAGCGCGGCCGTGTGATCGTTGGCGGCCGCAGCCTGGCTCACGCCGAGCACGACTTCCTGGAGATGGGAGGCCGTGTCGCGCTGCAGGCCGGTGGCGGCCGGGCCGCAGCCGGCGAGGGAGGCCGTCAGCGCAAGTGCGGCGGCAAGGCCGGCTCCCCGTGCTCCGGCGCTTTGGTTCTTGGACCGAAACGGGGTCATGGCTCCACACTCTTCTGAAGTTCCTGAAGGTGGTCACCCAGCGTCCCGCTTACCGCAGGGTAGGGCACGACGTCGGAAGTGGACTCTGGCGCCTGGCCCGCTGTCAGTGCCGCGGCCCCGCCTGCCAGCGCAACAACGATCAGGATGGCCAGCACCGGGAGTCGCATTTTCTGTCCCGCACGGGCCGGCCTCCGCCGGCGCGTTCGCCGGGGGCTGCTGGGCTGATCGGCACCAGGCGCCGGCCATGCCCGCAGATCAGGGGAGGGTGATTCTGCTGTGACGGACGGCGTCCTGAACGGCATGGCCGGCAGCACACGCGTGGTTTCCGGGACAAGTTCGCCGGGAGTGGAAGTCGGTGAGACAAGGGCCTGCCGCAGCGCCGTCTCGATGTCCGCAGCTGCAGGGCGTTCCAGCGGCTCGATTGCCGTCATGGAGCGGATCAGGTCGGCCCACTCGGCAGGGAGCTCCGCGGGAATTCTGGGCGCGCGGTGCAGCCTGGCCACGGCGGATTCCACAGCGCTGCCGGGGTATTCCATCGACTGCTTGATGCATTCGAGCAGGACCAGCCCCAGCGAATAGATGTCTGTGGCAGGGGTGAGCGGGGAGCCCATGGCCTGTTCTGGGCTGAGGTACGCCGCGGTGCCCACCATTGCTCCGGTTGCGGTCAGGCGGGTTGCGTCGGCGATTCGTGCGATGCCGAAGTCGGCCACCTTGGCCCGCAGTGGCTCACCGGGCCGGGTCTGTACCAAGAGGATGTTGCCCGGCTTGATATCGCGGTGGAGGATGCCAAGGCCGTGGACATAGGCCAGTGCGTCCGCGATGCCGGCTCCTATGACGGCGAGTTCGTCCAAGGGGACTTGGCTGTGCCTGATCCGGCTGCGCAGATCCTGGCCCTCCACCAGTTCCATCGTCAGGAACGGCCGGGGCTCCTCCGGGACGCGTTCGTCGACGCCGACATCGAACAGGGTCACGAGGCTGGGGTGGTTCAGCGTCGCCAGCAGCGTAATTTCAGCTTCTTGTCGTTTCAACGCGTCTGCGTCGGGAGCCTGGGGTGCGAAGAGCTTCAACGCCACGTCCCGGCCCAGGTTTTCGTCCCGAGCGCAGTACACGGACGACATGCCGCCGCGACCGATCACCTCGCCCAGCCGGTAACGTCCGCCGAGCACTTCAGTCCTGATGGACCTGGGCGATTCCGCCACCATATCCGTTCCTCCCGGTGCGCTGCGGCACTGTCACCTAAAATCATAAGGCAACTTACTATGTTCCGCCTGCCTATGTGTGATCGACTCGAAGTACACGCGCTTCCTTGCCGAATGCATCACTCGAGCCAGCCGAGCCTGGTCTGAGGCCTAACGCCAGTCAGTAATACGCATGGTGATCATTTGTCGGTATCCCTGGTCGAAGCAAAATATTGAGTGTTCGCAGCGCACGGCACATCCAGTGGCGGTACTGTGAGGCGCATGGAGATGCGCCTTGAAGTTGTGCAAGTACCTGTGGCCGATGTCGACCAATCGAAGTCGTTCTATACCGAGAAGCTGGGCTTTGTCCTTGACCACGACGTGGAGCACATCCCTGGAATGCGGGTCGTGCAGCTGACGCCGCCGGGTTCGGCTGCCTCGATAGTCATTGGTACAGGAATGACGAGCATGACGCCGGGCAGCCTCGAGGGCCTGCAGCTTGTGGTGCCCGACATTGGCGCGGTCCGATCCGAGCTCGTCCGCCGGGGCGCCGATGTCAGCGAAATACAGGACATGGGCGGAGTGCAGTTTGCGTACTTTGCTGACCCGGATGGCAACCGCTGGGTCATTCAGGGCGCAACACCATCTGACGTCCGGGATGCACATCTGAACGAGCCCGCGTCCTAGACGGCCGGATCCGCCGGGAGCGTAGGATGCCGCTATGGGACTAATAAGCGGAAAGCCAACGCCTGACGAAGGGCAGCATGGGTGGATCAACCGTGTGCGTTGAGCGGCCCTGACGACGGGAGCATAATGACGCGCATTCGGTTCTGGCAATGCATAGTTCCCTACCTGCTTCTCACCATGGTGCTGACGTCATGCGGCGACAAGATGGCGGGCGGACCGGGAGCTGCGGAACCCACGCCGGACTCCACCAGCTCCGCTGCCTCCAACAACTCCCCAACGCCCACCGGCTCAATCCTTGGTTCTACCAGCAGCCTCGTTCCAAGCGCCGGCCCCTTCGCGTGCGTTGACTGGGTCCGGTTTGAGACCCCTCAAGGCCAATACGACAATGCTGGCGTGGTGCTCATCGGAAAGCCTGTAAGCCGGGCCGGTGAGACCAGGATTTACGGTCACCAGGCCACGACCCACCTTGTGGAAGTCGAGCAGGTACTCAAAGGTGATCCCGGAGATGGGAACCTGCGCATCTCCTCCATGCCCCCGACATGCACTGGAGGAGAGTCCTACCCGGACGGCGATCCGCTCGATCCCAATCAGAGAGTCATCATTTTTGCGACCATGCAGGGCGGCGACTGGTTCACCATGACCCCCGCACAAGGAGTGTTGCCTTTCCAACAGGGCACAGAGCTTCCCTTTCACTAATGTGAGTCCAGCCGATCAGGCCCTCCGTTGCGGTCAGCCCGCGGCCTGACCCTCGCGGGCCACCTCCTCCAGAAGCCTGGCTGACGGCGGCGCCGACATCAGTTGCCCTATCACTTCCGGGTTATCCCACACCTGGCTGCTCAGCCGCTCCAGAAAGACGGTCGCAGCATCCTTGGTGTCCACCGGGCGGCACGTCCTGGCCGATATAGGCTGGACGGGACGCCGGCCCGCCCGGGCTGACCTGCCGCTTTCCCGGGCGGCCAGGAACGGACGGAAGGAAGGGTATCAGCGCCATGAACGAACCTGGCTGGGTCCAGCACGCCATCTGGTGGCAGGTCTATCCCCTCGGCTTTGTCGGCGCGGAGAAGACCGCCACGCCGGATCCCGCCGCTGACCACCGGTTGCTGGACCTTGTCCCGTGGCTCGACTACGCGGTGGAACTCGGGGCGTCGGGACTGGCCCTCGGCCCCATCTTCGCGTCGGAGACGCACGGGTACGACACCACGGATTACTTCCGAATCGATCCCAGGCTCGGATCCGAGCAGGACTTCGACACCCTGGTGGCAGAGGCAAACCGTCGCGGACTGCGCATACTGCTCGACGGCGTCTTCAACCACACCGGGCGCTCCTTTGCGCCGTTCCAAAATGTCCTCGCGCGCGGGCCGGAGGCGGACACCGCCTCCTGGTTCTCGCTGGAGTGGCCCGACGGTGCCGCTCCCGGCGTCGAACCCGAGTACCGCGACTTCGAGGGCCACCACCACCTCGTGGCGCTCAACCATGACGAGCCGGCCGTCGCCGATTTCGTCGTAGAGGTCATGGAGCACTGGCTGCGCCGGGGTGCGGACGGCTGGCGACTCGACGCCGCCTATGCCGTCCCGTCGTCGTTCTGGGCTCCGGTCACCGCGCGCGTCCGGTCATCCCATCCGGACGCGTACTTCGTAGGCGAGTACATCCACGGCGACTATGCGGCGGAGGTCCGGTCCGGCGGACTCGATTCCGCCACGCAATACGAGCTCTGGAAGGCTGTCTGGAGTTCGCTCAATGACGCGAACTTCTTCGAACTCGCAGCCGCACTCGAGCGACACAACGCGCTCCTGGGCTCTTACGCACCGCTCACCTTCATCGGCAACCACGACGTCACCCGCATCGCGAGCAAGCTCACCGATGCCGCACTCGTGCCGCACGCCGTCGTTGTCCTGCTCACGGTCGGCGGAACGCCGTCCATCTACTACGGCGACGAGCAAGGCTACCGGGGCGTCAAGGAGGACAGGGCAGGGGGCGACGACGACGTGAGGCCCCTCTTCCCGTCCTCCCCCGACCAGCTCTCGGCCGTGGGAAGACCCATCTTCGCCGTGCACCAGGAGCTCATCGGGGTGCGGAGACGGAACCCATGGCTGCACCGTGCGACCACGGACATCCTCCAGCTCTCCAACGAGGTGCTTGCATACCGCATCGCGGTTGACGCCGATGCGCTCGTGGTCGCACTGAACCTCTCGCCCGACACCCAGCGGATCAGCGCCGCCGGCGCCACTTCCGTCGTCGCCGGACAGGCCACCTTCGATGTCGGTGCGAACGCCGTCCTGGTGCCGCCGCGGGGGTGGGCCGTCCTGGGCTAAGCCAGCTGCGGGAGGACGCTCTGTCTATCGGATCACTCGATACCGCGCGTGCGTCACGAGGCTCGTACCGCTTACTTCCGTCGGCTCCAGCTTGAGGTTCGCGACGCCGTCGAGCAGCCGTTCGCCCGCCCCGAGGAGGATGGGCGCGGTGTGGAGCCGCAGCTCGTCGATCAGCCCCGCCGAGAGGTATTGCTGGGCGGTCTGCGCTCCGCCGGCAATGGCCACGTCCTTGCTGCCGGCCGCGTCCCGCGCCTGGGCCAGCGCCGATTCGATCCCGTCGGTCACGAAGTTGAACGTGGTGCCGCCCTGCATCTGCAGGGGCTCGCGTGGCTGATGGGTGAGCACGAACACCGGTGCGTGATAGGGCGGCTCCTCACCCCACCATCCCCGCCAGTTCTCATCCCACGCCCCGGGACCTGCGAACATGTTCCGTCCCATGATGTAGGCGCCGGAAGCGAGGATGCCTTCGATCGCGGCCGCGTTGGCCTCGGGTTCCTCGAACATCCACCGGTGCAGGAGCTCGCCGTTCTCGCCCAGCGGCTCCGCCGGGCTTTGGTGCGGGCCGGCGACGAAGCCGTCGAGGGAGATGGTCAGGTCGCATGTGACTCGGCTCATGCGCCCATCATGCCACCCGGTCACGGCTCCTGCGTAGGGCTCGGATGCTCGATCGTGACGGTGCCGGCGTCGCCATCCACGCGGATCTGCTGGCCGCTGGTGAGCCGCTGGGTGGCCACTCCGGTGCCGAGCACGGCCGGGATTCCGTACTCCCGGGCCACGATGGAGCCGTGGCTCAACGGTCCGCCCACATCGGTCACCACGGCGGAGGCCATCGCGAACAGCGAGGTCCAGGCGGGAGTGGTGATGCGAGCCACCAGGACCTCTCCGGGCTCCATCAGGGCGAAATCCTGCGGCCCCCGCAGGACGCGAGCCGGGGCGGTGACCCGGCCCGAGCTCGCGCCCGTGCCCTTGATGATGTCGCCGAGTTGGTGCTGCGAGCCTGCAGGCATCATGGACCCGAAGGCCTTTTCCATCCACCGGCTCTCCGGGAGCATTTGCGGGGCAGCGGCCTTCACTTGGCCCCGCCACAGCATCTTGCGCTCCTCGACGGCGGCGGCGCGGACGGGCCGGTCGGCCCCGGTAATGGCCACGGCCGCCGGTGCGCCCGGTGCGCCCGGGGTCCCCGGTGCGCCCGGCGCGGCCAGGCCGAACTCGACGGCGCTGCGCAGCTCCTGGTGCCGCAGCCAGAACACGTCGGCGGGCTCGGCGATGACCGCGGAGTCCACCAGCCGCTGCCCGAGTTCGAGCAGCATCCGCCGCAGCAGCGGCCACGCCAGCCCGACGTCGGCCAGCGCGTCCTCGCGGATCGGGGCGGTGTTCTGTGCCCAGCGGAGCAGCCGGAGGAACGCGGCCCGGCGGCGCGGCCCGAGCCGGGTGAAGATCCGGCTGGTGGCGATCTCCCTGCGGTCGGCCGACAGCCGCTGCCGCTCGTGCGGGTCAGTGCCCTGCCCGCGCAGGTAGAACTTCACCGTGTCCAGCAGCGCTGACGGATCGTCGGCCGGCACCGGGCTGGCGAAGTCCAGGTTGTACACCGCGTGGCCGAACCGGCCGAGGTGGTCCTGGAAGCGAAGACGCCACAACTGCCACAACGGCTCACTGAACCCGGCAGGCGGGAATCCCGTGCGCTGGGACTCGGCCAACGCCGTCGTCGGTTCATGCAGGATCGCAGAAGCGAGCCCGGGGACGCCGCGGGCCCAGGCTGCGAGATCAAACAGCGACTTCTCCGCCCGGATGGGTTCGCTGTCGTAGCCGAGGATGAACGTCAGGGCGGGGGGATCCCCCTCGCGCCGGACGAACTTGTCGTAATACGCCCCGAAGGAGATTTCGCTGGTTGCGGCGAGCGGAATGACTGACTGCACGGCTGTGTAGTACACGGTGCCGGCGTCCAGCAGCGCCTGAACACCCTCGAGCAGTTCCGCACCGGAGAGCTCCGCAACGGGCTTCGCGGACCAGTCCTTGATCACGCGTTCGTAGCGGGGATGCGAGAATTCGCGCCAGCCGGCCACCCCCATGTGCGCCTGGCCGCGGGCCAGCGCGCGTACCGCCTTCAGCGCCTTGCCCATCACCCGCCACATCCCCGACGTGCGGTAGTAGTAATAGGCGTAGCCGTTGATGGTGGGCAGCCCCACGTCGTCCTCGCGGATAACGTTCGTGCCCACGGCCTCGTTCATCAAGGCCCGCAACGAGCGGGACACCGAGCCGTCAATCAGGTCGGCGAACAGCGGCGAGAGCGGGTCCGGCAGCTGTTCCACGATGCTCGCCCGGAAGTACATCCCCTTCGGATATGGCACGGGCCACGTGTCCGGGGTGTCGGCCGCCGGTTCGGGCAGCGCCGTGATGGGGCGGGACTGCAGGATGAAGAACCCGTCGCCGGTCCGCGCCCACTCAATGTCCTGCGGTGCCCCGAAATGATCCGCACTCCGCGTTCCGTAGCCGGCGAGCTCGGCTGCGGCCCGGTCGTCCAGTACGGGCGCACGACGGCGGGCTGCCGCCACCGGCTGCTCCCGCGTGCCGTTCTCCGCGTAGACAGTCATGACTTCCTTGTCAGCTGTCCGCCGCGACAGCACGGCGCCCGTCCCGGCGTCGACCGTCACGTCATCCGTGGTGACTGTTCCGCTGACCACGGATTCGCCCAGGCCCCACGCGGCGCTGATGGCGATCTGGTCGCGGCGCCCGTTGGCCGGGTTGGCGGTGAACATCACCCCGGCGGCCTCGGCCTCGACCATCCGCTGGACCACGACGGCGAGGCGCACCGAGTCCGGTCCGATGCCTTCGCGGGCGCGGTAGGCCATGGCGCGCGCCGTCCACAGGGAGGCCCAGCATTCGATCACGGCCGCGTTCAATGCCTCGGCCCCGCGGACATTCAGGTAGGTTTCCTGTTGCCCGGCGAAGCTGGCTACGGCGAGGTCCTCGGCCGTGGCGGAGGAGCGCACGGCGACGGCCGTTTCCCCGCCGTCGTCGAGACGCGCGTCACTGAGCCGCCCGTAGGCGGCGCCGAGTTCCGCTGCGATGTCCGCAGGCATGGTGCCGGCCGTGAACAGATTTTGGATCCGCTCCGAGGCGTCCGCGTAGTCCTGGGGCGCCGCCGTCGGGGACAGATTGGCCAGTTCCTGGATGCGTGCCTCAAGGTGGTTGGCTTCCACAAAATGCGAATACGCTGCGGTGCTCAGCACAAAGCCCGGGGGGACCGGCAGCCCGGCCTGAAAGAGGCCGCCCAGGCCCACGGCCTTGCCGCCGGCCATGGCGATGTCGGCTGCTCCCATATCGGCCAAACTGTTGACGTAGGTCATGACCGCGCGTCCTTACTGCCCGGTTATGGGGCGCCTGCAGCGAATCTGATTCTCCACATACTGGCACTGCCGCAGACAAGAGGCCATAGCTCACGCGTGTCTTAGGATTCACTCCCGCCGTGGCGCACATAAGCTCGATACATGGGCAAAAACCAGCACAGCGAGTTGGAAGGGCAGACCTCCATCAACGAGCTGCTCGACAAGCCCATCGGCGACACCCATATCCAGCTGGTGCTGCCCATCCTTGTCCAGCTCCGGCCAGGGGAATTCCGCCGCGTGTCCTGACGGTTTCGGTGGTTGAGCCTGTCGAAACCGCGGTTTCGACAGGCTCAACCACCAGGCCTTAGTGGCGGACCTTCCTGACTCTCAGGCCGCGTCGTCTCGACGGAGTTCCGGTGTTCTGGTCCGCGATCCGGCGGAGGCGGCGCCAGCGGATGCCGTTACGAAGGCGAACCTGGTCAGTGGGATGCGCCGGATGCACCGGCCTCGTTCCACTCCTACGGCGCCGAGTCCGGAGGATAACCACTAGCGTCACGCCCAGCCAGGCGAACGCTGCCCCCATAACGAGGAAAACCGCCGGGATCGTGTCCATGATTAATTTTAGATCCGAATCCGTAGGTGCACTTACTAAACGTTAGGCACCTGGCCAGCGGCCGCCGTCGGGAATTACGACGACGGCGCACGGCTTGGGAGCGCCGCTCGCGTTGGTACTTGGGCGCGCCGGTGGATGAAGTATTCGGCCACCGCCAGGCTGAGTACCCATGATGCGCCAATCAGAAGTGCCCGGGTCAGTTCGTCAACCGGTCCCACCAGGAGAATCCATGGAATGGTCACCACAACAATGGTTCCCTGGGCGATGCCGATGGCGTACGCCCGCGACATCCATTCGCTGTGCCGGACGTAGTTCCGGCGCCGCACGGCGATGAATCCCAGGACAATGAACGCCACCATGGCGGACCCGAAGGCCAGCCGAAGGACAAGTAGAAGCGGCCCGTCCAGGGGCGGGAGATCGTAGAAAACTGCCATCCACAAACCCGACAGGGCGGCGAGCAGGCCGGTGGGGGCAAGAATGCGTCCCGCGATTTTGTGCCAGCTGGCCCTGCCGCGCGTGCCCCGTCGAAGCGAGGGAACGAACTGAAACGCCCCCAGCACCAGATACACCGTGACGGTGGGGATATGGATCAGCACGGGGACTGGCGAATCGAAGAACCGCGCGTTATCCGGCGTGATCTGACCTCCCGAGAGCTCGGTAAGGCGCACGGCCCCGGCGATGACCGGGACGAGGCTGAGGAGGATCAGGGCGGCAGGTACGAGCCAGCGGGTGCGGGGGCTTTGACGGGAGCGGGGAAGGGTTGCAGATTTCATGAGTTCGCTTCTCTGGATCGCAATTTTGGAGAGTTGGCGGCCGGAATACGGTGCCCAGCACCACGCTATTCGTACGGCCACCGTACTGCACTCGGTCCGGATAGACGATAGGCGATAGCGCTCGGTGATGGTGGCCTGCGCCAGGAAACGTTGGGTGAAAGGACGACCGCCGTAAATATGGGAAAACAGCAAATTACGTCATCCCTTAGCACCTATTTCCATTATTAAGCCTCGAATTCCCCGATCGACGAACGGCTCAAGATCAGCTCAAGGCTCAATCAAGGTTGTAAGAGGATCCGCGCAGTATCCAAGGTTCGCATCCGCCGGAGAAATAGGGTCTTCAGTGACGCAAGCTGTCGACAGGGTAAAAGCCCGGCTAATTGTCGGGCCTTTATTATTTGGGGGAAATAATGTCGAACAATGGAGTGGTCTGGGCTCCGGCAGCAGCTGGTCCCGGGCCAAGACCACCACGAAAGCCGCGCGCTTCCACGTTCATTGTCGGAGGTATTACTGCGCTCTTCGTGATCATCGGGGCGTTCAGCGGCGGGGTTGGGGGCGCGCTGGTATTCCTGGCCATCTCCGGTGCACTTACCGGCCTCTACATTCTGGTGACCGGGCGCCGTTCCTGGGCGTGGCTCCCGGCGAAGCGGAGGTCAGGGGCCATAGCCCTTGCGGTCTCCTCCGCTCTCTTCATCGGCGGCGCCGTCGCGTTGCCGCAGACCAACGCGGAGGACCTTCAGGCAGCCTCCTCGGACTGGAATGCCTCGCCGGGAACCGCCACAGCGAGCGCATCTGCAAAAGCGACGCCGACGCCGTCGTCCGTTCCAACCGCGCAGGCGACGGGCGCCCCGCTTGATCCTGAGACCCCAAGCCTCGTGGCGAACGACGTCACGGCTCCGAAGACGCAGCCCGCCTTTGCTACCAAGGCGATCGACGTGCTGGCAACCCTTCCCATCAAGGGCCGGGCACCGAAGACGGGTTATGACCGTGCGCTCTTCGGCCAGGCATGGGCGGACGTAGACCGTAACGGCTGCGACACACGGAATGACACCCTCAAGCGCGACCTCACGGGTATCACTTACACCAACAGCGTGCCCTGCAAGGTGCAGTCCGGCACTCTGGCGGACCCCTACACCGGTACCACCATCAGCTTCCTGCGGGGGAGTGCCACCAGCAGCGCCGTCCAGATCGACCATGTTGTTGCCCTCAGCGACGCCTGGCAGAAGGGCGCGCAGCAGCTGACCACGGAGCAGCGGACAGCCTTCGCCAATGACTCTCTGAACCTCCAGTCCACGGACGGTCCCACCAACATGAAAAAGGGCGACGGCGACGCCGCCACTTGGTTGCCGCCGAACAAGAGCTTCCGGTGCGAATACGTGGCGCGGCAGATTTCGGTGAAGGCAACGTACAGCCTGTGGGTCACCCAGGCAGAGCACGACGCGATGGCCAGGATTCTGGCCGACTGCTCCGGCCAGCTCGCACCAACAAACCAGCAGGCACCAGTCGCCGCTACGCAGGCGCCCGGACCTGAGCCTGCACCGGTGGTGGCAGCTGCTCCGGTGGCTCCCGCTCCTGCCCCGGCGGCTGCGGCACCCGCCCCTGCCCCGGTTGCCCCCGCGCCCGTTGTTCCGGCTCCTGCAGCTCCGGCCGCCACTTACTACGCCAACTGCACGGCGGCCAAGGCCGCAGGCGCCGCACCGATTTATGCCGGGCAGGCCGGCTACCGCGCGGCGTTGGATCGCGACTCCGACGGCGTGGCCTGCGAGAGCTAGCTAGCCACGCCAATCACTCCACCGTTTCAAAATTTTCCAAGGGGGAAAAATGAAGAAGACACTGACATTAATTGTGCTGACCGGCCTGATGCTGACGGGATGCAGTGGCAAGCAGGCTTCAGCAATTTCAAGCGCTGACGCAGTGGCGGTTGAGACTGTCACTGTTCCAGGGTTGCTGAGCCTGACCCTGGACAAAGCCACGGATCAACTGGAAGATCTCGGGTTCAAGGTCGAGGCTGTGGATACGGTCGACGGCAAGTCGATCATCATAGAGAAGAACTGGGAGGTGACGTCCCAAGACCCCACGGACGGCGCACAGGCGGCAAAGGGCTCCACCGTTCACCTCGGCGTCAAGAACCTTGAGAAAGTTGCGGCGGAAAAGGCCGCGGCGGATAAGGCCGCCGCCGACAAGGTGGCAGCAGAGGCGGCCGCTGCAGTAAAGGTGGTGGCGGACAAGGCTGCGGCTGAGAAAGCTGCGGCAGATCAGGCAGCCGCGCAGGTGGCGGCCCAGAAAGCAGCCGAGGCAGCGGCACAGCAGGCTGCCCAGCAGGCCGCAAAGCCAGCACCAGTAGCACCGGCACCAGCCCCGGCAGCCCAGGCACCTGCAGCCGTGTACTACGCGAACTGCACGGCGGCACGCGCAGCAGGTGCGGCGCCCATCTATGCCGGTACACCGGGATATGGGACGCACCTCGACAGAGACCGCGACGGAATCGGGTGCGATAAGTAAGCAGATCGGGAGCTTGCACGGAACAGCCCCTGGTCATTTTGATTGAAGGATGCCGCCGATACCTTTCGCTTGGACGGTATCAGCGGCCACCGGCTTGAGGCGTTTCCGTGGGCGCATGTTCCGCCCGGAGCAGGAAATCGCGCAGCACCTGCTGGAAGCGGTCAGGTTCCTCAAGGTGAGGAACATGGCTGCTCTCCTCGAAGATGACCAGCTCCGATCCCGGCACCAGGCTGTGGTACCATGCCGTGTCCTCCGGCCGCATCTCATCGTGACGGCCGCACAGGAACAGTGCGGGAACGGTGAGTTCGCCCAGGCGACCGGTCACGTCATAGTCCTTGTGGATGCCTGTGATCTGGAACTCGTTGGGCCCCTGCATCCGCTCATAGATAGCCTGGTTCAGCTGGTCAAAAGTCCGCATCAAAGAATCCGGCCACGGGTCCAGCCGGCAGACGTGCCGACGGTAGAACTCCATCGCAGCTGCCTGGTATTCATCGGAGTCCGTAGTGCCTGCCGCCTCGTGCCGGTCCAGCACAGTGCGGACGTCCGCGGGCAGGGCAGCGCGCAGCGCCGCTGCACCGGCGGCGTAGCGGGGCAGGCTCAGGCACGGATTCGCCAGGACCAGACTCGCCAGCCTTTTCGGCGTCCGGAGGGCATACTCGGTTGCGATGATCGTCCCCCAGGACTGGCCGAGGAGGTGGACGGGGCCCAACGCGAGGCCGTCAAGGATCCTGCCCAGCTCGTCAACCAGGCGTTCGTTGTTCCACATTTCGATATCGTCGGGCGCATCCGATTTTCCCGCACCGAGCTGATCGTAGAAAACCACTGGCCGCTCATCGGCCAGGGCCTCCAACGGTTCAAGATAGTCATGGGTGGCACCTGGGCCGCCGTGAACAATGACCAGCGGTGTGGCCTGGCCGTCACCGACGACGCGGTACCAGACACCGCCGCCGGGAACCTCCAGCCGACCCTCCCGAACTTCTGCTCCAGCGGCCATAATCAACCCCGAAAATGAGTAAGTCGGCGCGAGCAGCGCCATCTTCTTCCGATTAGACTCCCGATCTCCCAGCCGGTCAACGACGTGATGCTGGGCTGGATCAAGGTGGCCTGCCCGGCAGGGGGAACGGGCCTCAAACGAGGGACCTGAGGAACACCGTCGTATCCTGTGCCACCTGCTCCGGGCCTTGGTGCGGCTGAGCATGCGACTGGCGCCGGGGCCGCCCTCTCGGACGCCGTCATCGGACCGCACGATTTGGCGGCGCTCTGAGTGGTGGAGGACACCCTTGAGGGGCGGTGCCAAAAGTGGCACCATTGATGTTGTGGGGGAGTATCGCGAAGATCGAGGCCAGAGCTAGAAATTCACTTTGGCGAGCCAAGATCTGGCACTGGCAGCCACAATGCAATCTTCAAGATGCCATGGGAAGGTGATCCCAGAATCAACCTTCAGAACAAGAATGGCAAAGCGAAGCCCTACCAAGTGAGGCAAGCCATAGCCGCCATCGATCGGAGTAAGGAGACCTAGATGTCCACTCGAAAAGGAGCCGCCCCTTCCACGGTTGCACAGTACCGTTACTCAGTGCAGTGGTCACCAGAGGACGAGGAGTTCGTTGCCAGCGTCCTTGAGTTCCCTTCGTTGTCGTGGCTGGACGAGGATCAGTTCGAGGCTCTCCGGGGCATCGAACGCTTAGTGTCTGCTGTCATTGAGGAACTGACCCAGTCTGGCGAACCAGTGCCTCAGCCCATTTCCGGCCAAACATTTAGCGGCAGGCTCAACCTTCGGGTATCCCCTGAGCTGCACCGAAAGCTGGCCATGGAAGCCGCAAACCATGGAGTTCCTCTGAATAAGTACGCAACGGAGCTTTTGACGGAATGAGGTGACCGGCCGTTTACAAAGAACGCTTAGCCGTAAGAATTTTTTGCAACAGCCAGACCGTCCGCGGGACCGGCCAGACAATTGCCAAGGCGAGCACCGGCACCAGAGAAGCGCCGACGTCGGGAAACTGACGGACGATCACAAACAGGTGGGTGTCGAACCGGGCCGGGGCGTAGACCAGGCACAGCCACAGCGCGAACCCGTCGAGCACGAGAGCCGCAACTCCCCAAACCAGAAGCACCCAGCGTTTCCGGGACGGAGCACGCCGCCGGAGCAGAAACCGCAGCGCCAGCCACAGGCTTACCAACTCCGCCAGCAGCAGGGCCAGCGACACCGCCCAGCTGTAGCGCTGCAGCCAGTCCTCGAAGACAACAGCGGGCACGGGTGACTGCCCGTGGAGGATCCGCAGGACGTTGGTATCGATGGCCTTCAGCCGTGACGGGGCAGCGGTGTCATTGCCGTTGATGACCAGGGCGACGCCAAGGCCGGACTCCGGAACCATGCCCAGGTAGGTGTGGCTGTTGCCCCATTCGCCCTGATGCTCCAGCAGTCGCGGCAGCTCCGCCTCCGGGACAGGCGGTGCTGCGGGATCGGCGGACTCCACGAGCGGCCGGGTGAACCATCCCATGGCGTACCCCTTGGACCCGTCCACCTGCACGGCCGGCTCGAACATCGCCGCCACGCTCTCGGGCCGGAGGATCAAGGCATTGCCGTAGCGTCCGCCGTCGAGCAGTGCAATCAGCTGATGTCCCAGGTCCTCCGCCGAGGCGTACAGGGTGGACGACGGCATCCCGGTGGTGGGTGCGGGCACGTCGGTCTGGCGCCAGAACGAGGCGAACCACAGCGAGTAGCCGGCGGCCGCATTGTCCGCGCGTGCGGCGGCCCTGGTCGGATGGCTGTGGGCCATCTCCAACGGCCCGAAGACGTGCTGCTCCAGATACTCGCCGAACGGCTGGCCGGAAACCGTCTGCACCAGCAGACCCAGGACGTTGAAGTTGGCGCTGGCGTAGTGGAAGGCCTGGCCGGGTTCGCCGGCCAGCGGGGAACTTGCCAGAGCGCGGACCCCTTCTTCGAGAGCCTCCGGGCCCTGCGCGTCTGAGGCTTCGAAGGCCGTGTCCTTGGATGACATGCCGCTGGCCTGGTGGAGCAGGTGACGGACCGTGAGGGCTTGCGAGCGGCTGTCGTCGAGGGTGAACCAGGGCAGGTAGGTCTGCACCGGCTCGTCCAGCCGCAGCCGCCCGGCCTCCACCTGCTGCATCACCGCGATGGCCGTGAGGGACTTGCTGGTGGACGCCAGCAGCACCGGCGTCTGGGTGGTCATCGGCCGTCCGGAGTCGTCGGCGTGCCCAAATGCGGCGGAGTGCACCTGGACGCCGTCCCGGACGACGGCGATGGCGGCGCCCGGAATCCCGAGGGTGTCTAGCTGCTCCCGGAGGAAGGAGTCCAGCGCGTCGTAAGTCTGCTCGGGGCTCGCGGGTCCAGTGGCCGGCGGGCCGGGAGGGGCCGGTGCCGGCGTGGTGGCGGCGCCGAGGATCCCCACGGTCAGCAAGCACAACAGGAGACAGCGCGCTGACCAGGAAATAGCTCGCATGCCCGCACCTGCACTTCGGCTGACCGTCCCTTCACGGTATGGCCTGGCCAGGTGGAAAACAATGCATCCATGCCTCGGCGTGGGGGAGTACGACGGCGTCGCCCCGGGTTGGGCGCCGGCGGTCGCCTCACGTGCCCGGGTCCGGCTGCGGGTGGCGGCCACGGCACACATGTATCCTGACAAGGCAGGTTGAATGGCTCCAGCGGCCATCAACCAGGCTCGGTTCGCGGCCGGATGACGGTCTGGGATCCTGGGTCGTCGCCTTCCGCGTCGTGGAATCACCACCGCAATCGTCAGCCGCCGGCCCCCGGACTCTTGGAATGGATCTAAATCACTACCGACACACCAGCTCCCGTGGGAATCCCGACGCCAGTCCTCCAGCCCGCGCGCACAGCTGCGGTGGATGATCCCGCCGTCGTGACCTGGGCCGAGGCCGGTGACAACATGACCGCGCGCTGGCGTTCGGCGAACGGCAGACCGGCGCCGACGCGCGTCGAAGTGGTCACCGACTCCCTCACAGCCGATGAGGCGAACCGGATGGCGTCACAGGGGATCGCGATGCTCTGGCACGGTGACTTCCACAACGCGCGGCAGATCCTCAACGCCATGGACCGGCGGGTAGGCGCCGGAAAGAAGATCGCGGGAACTCCGGCCGAAAAGTTCTATCGGCATCGCCAGTCCCGCTCGCATCGTGCTCGCATTCTCGGCCTGCTGCTGATTCCTCTTGATCCGGGCCCCGTGGTGCCGCTGCGCCGCGCACCGGATATCCGGGAGGCCGCCGCTGAAGCGTACGGCGATATCGGCGAATCTTCCGTGGTGTCCCTGCATGAGCTTGTCGGGGCAATTGGCGCCCACGAGTGGCGACGGAATGGCGTCTACGTCGATGCCCTGCAGGGCAGCATCCACCCGCACTATGGCACGTTCTTCCCCACCCGGAGTGAGTATGTGGATCTTGTGGCCGCCGCGCCGCTGCCCTCTGACACGCTGGCGTTCGACGTCGGAACCGGCACCGGTGTGCTCGCTGCTGTCCTCGCGCGCCGTGGCGTCCGCCGCGTGATCGGGACGGACAATGAACCGCGGGCCATCGCCTGCGCCGGTGAGAATTTCCGGAACCTCGGTGTCCAGGACCGTGCCGAGGCCGTCCTGGCCGACATGTTCCCGCCCGGACGGGCGCCCCTCATTGTGTGCAACCCGCCCTGGATTCCGGCCACGCCGCATTCCACCCTGGACAGTGCCGTCTACGACCCCGGGAGCAGGATGCTGTTCCGCTTCCTGAACGAACTCTCCGACCATCTGGAACCGGGCGGTGAGGGCTGGCTTGTCCTCTCCGACCTGGCCGAGCACCTTGGCCTGCGGTCGCGTGACGATCTGCTGGCCGCCGTCAACGCGGCGGGGCTCAAGGTGGTGGAACGGCTCGACACCAAGCCAACGCATCCGAAGGCATCGGACCGCGACGATCCGCTGTTCGAGGCGCGCGCGGCCGAGGTCACGTCCCTGTGGCGGCTTGTTCCCCGATAGTCACAGGCTTCGCCACAACGCGCGCCAGCCACCGGACAGAAGCAGGCTCCTTCGCCGTCCCGCAGGCGCTGGCGCTCACCGCGCTGATGGGCATTCCGTGGAGCGTGGTGAGCATCGCCTCGAGCCAGGGCATGTACGTGTCCACCCAGCCATATGAGCGCGGAGTGGCCGCCGGTATCTTCCAGACCTGCCGCTACCTTGGCCGCCATCACAGCCACGGTGATGATCCGCATCTTCTACGGCACCGGCGTGACCCAGGCCACTGGGGACTCATGGTGATCACCGCGCTGGTGCTCGGCGCCGTCGCGTTCGGCGTGACGCTGCTGTGGCGGGAGCGGAAATCGGTTTTCCGGCTGACCCCGATCGCGCTCTGCGAGGCTGGGTTACTGGCCTATGACATCGCCGGCACTTCGCCGGCATCCAAGGAGCCGCCGTCTGCCTCCGGCAGTGTCAGGGTGACGGTGGTCCCCCGTCCGGGGCTGCTGGCCAGGGCGATCGTCCCGCCATGGTTTTCGATGATGGTTTTGGTGATCGGCAGTCCCAGGCCCGCACCGGGAATGGCGGAGGCGTGTGCGCGTGCGGCGCGGAAGAATCGGGTGAAGGCCTGGGCCTGTTCTTCCTGGGTCATCCCGATCCCGGTATCGGCGACCTCGCATCTGATGTTGTCCCCGTCCCGGCGGGCTCGGACCGTAACGGCCCCGCCGTTGGGGCTGTATTTGATCGCGTTGGAGAGCAGGTTATCGATCACCTGGCCGATGCGGGCCGGATCGAACCGGCCGGTCACGGGTCCGGACGGTTCAAGGTGCAGGCTGATGCCCGCGGCACTGGCACGCGGAGTGGCGGATTCGATGCTGTGGCGGATCACTCTGGTCAGGTCAGCTGGCTGGAGGTTGATGGCCAGGGTGTCCGAGGCGACTGAGAGCAGGTCGGTCACCAGGTGCAGCAGCCGTTCGGCATTGCGTTTGGCCACGACCAGGTACTGGTCCAGGTCGGCGGGAAGGTCGGGGTGTTCGTCCAGGGCCAGGCCAATGTAGCCCAGGATCGAGGTCAGGGGGGTCCTCAGCTCATGCGAGACACTGGCGACGAACTGGTCCTTGGCTGCAAGGGCTGTGACCAGCGCCGTCACGTCGGTAAAAGCCAGCACGGCGCCGGAACTCCGGCCGGTGCCGTCCTTGATCAGCCGAGACGTTGCGGAGAAGGCGCGTTGACTGGTGCCGGCGCCGATCCAGATCAATTCGTCGGTGAACGCCTCTCCCCTGGCCGCTCGGCGCAGCGGGTGTCGGGCCGGCGGCAGCGGGCTGCTCCGGTCAACGCCGAACACCGGCACCTCCTCATTCCCTGGCGCCGGCGGGTTTTCGCTGAGGGTACCGGCGAGGTGGTGGCTTTGTTGCTTGTTCATGAGAATTTTCCGGCCCTGTTCATCGACCGCGCACACGCCGACACTGACGGTGTCCATGATGGTGCCCAGCAACCGCTCTCGCTGTTCGCTGGCCGCGAGCAGTTCCTGCAGTTCCTTGTCCTGTTCTTCCAGCTGCAGCCGCTGACGCAGGACAGCGTTGGAGACCAAATGCGCGGTGAGCGAGATCGCCCCGAGGATGACCGGGAGCAGTACGATCCGGATGAACGACGGCCCTGTGAAGTCCATTCCAAGGATCAGCGGCGGAAGGACGGCACTGAGAATCGTGGCCGATACCGCCATCACAACCCCGCTACGGTGGCGGCCGAGGGATAGCCAGACGACGGGAAAAACCAGCAGGAAACCCAGCACAGTGAGGTAGTGATCCGCCGCTTCGCGGGAGAACCCGATGGCCAGGCAGTCCAGGACCGGAATGACTACCCAGGCGCGGGTCGGCAGCCGCCCCCACGGCACCAGCGCGCACGCGGCCAGAAGGACCAGATGGGCGCCCAGGCTGTACAGGAACGGACCGGGATGCAGGAGCCCGGGGCGAAGTGCTTCCGCCAGGACGGTAACCAGCAGCATCGTCAGCGACAGCGGCAACTGGAATAACACCATCCGACCCCTAAGGTCCAGCCTCCGGAAGTAATTATCGAGCGGAAGGAGAGGCATCGCGTTACCCATTCGTGCTCCCTTTCAAATCTGTCCTGCCGTTTGTTTCCGCCGCCTGCGGTGCCGGGAAATTTCTGAATCCCACTGCCACCATAGGCCACTGGCATGACTGTGTCCGTATTAGCAGTGAGTACTTCTGAACCCGACGACAGCACCCCTGGTGTATCAACCACAAGGCACCCCTTCGGCGCCCTATTTCCGCGGCGTATTGACACCCAGATTTCGCCGGAATACTGTCTGCCTTAACGGGGCCTTCCGCCCCGTTCCTGAGTATTTTCGGCGCCGGAGTCTGGGCCGCTTCTGCTAGGCGAGGGCGCCAGCAAGGAGTACTGATGTCCTGGGAAATGACCGGAAAGTATGTCGCCAACTGCAATTGCCAGCTGATTTGTCCGTGCCCGGTGGATGGTACGCCCACGGGATCGGATGGCGAGTGCCGCGGCGTGGCTGTGTTCCAAATCGCGAGTGGAAAACTCGATGACACCGATCTGTCGGGCATCGCCTTCGCCTTCTGCAACTGGTTCCCGTCGAACCTCTCGGCCGGCGGCTGGAAGGTGGGAGTTGTCGTCGACGACGGCGCATCGGCTCCGCAAGCCGCTGCCTTGGAAAGCATCCTTCATGGCGAGGCCGGCGGCCCGTTCGCGGATTTTGCGGCGTTGTACGGAGAATGGCTGGGAGTGGAGCGCGCCAGCGTCACATTCTCGGACGGCGACACCCCGTCCGCCTCGGTTGCCGGGCGGGTGAGCTACACGTTCGAGTCCCTGCCGGGACCCGACGGTGGTGTCACCACCGTCAAGAACGCGATGTTCGGGTTCGCCCCGGAATTCCGGATCGGCAAAGCGCAGGTACACTCGGACCTCTTTGGCCTTGACTTCGACGGCGTCTACGGTGAGACCGCGGACTTCACCTTCGCCAGCGCGATGGCCGAAAACGCCCCCAAGGGCCGGGCATGAGCGCCGACAGCTGATGCTGCGCAGGAAGCACTCCACCAGAGGCGGGGTGCGCCCGTCTGCGCGCGCCGCCGTTTCGCCTGCCACAGCGGCCGGTTCTACGGCAGCCACGTCCCGGGTCGACCCGCGGGAGGCCGGCCTGATCGCGGTCCTGCTGATACTCGCCGCGGCGAGTTGGGTCTTCACGTCCACTCAGCTGAGCGGGATGGACATGGACCGGTGGACTTCGCCGGGGCCGCTGGGATTCTTCGTCGCCACGTGGGTGGTGATGCTGGCGGCCATGATGTTCCCGTCCGCGGCACCCATGGTGGTCGCATATGCCCGGATTCAGAGCCACCGACGCAAGATGGCGCGGTATGCTCCGGCAGGATCCACCGCCGTTTTCGTGGCCGGTTACCTGATCACGTGGACGGTCTTCGGCGTCGTGGCGTATTTCCTGTACATGTCAGTAGCGTCGCTGGCTCCCGGGCTCTTCGCCTCGGATCAAGGCGGCCGGTACCTGGCGGCCGGGGTGATTATGGCGGCGGCGGCCTATCAGCTCACGCCCGCCAAGAACGTCAGCCTGATGAAATGCCGGACGCCCATGGACTTCATCCTGCACCGCATGCGCCCGGGATACCGTGGCGCGCTGCGCATGGGAGTTGAGCACGGGGCGTGGTGCGTCGCATGCTGCTGGGCGCTGATGGTGGCGCTGTTTGCGCTCGGTGTGATGAGCGTCGGCTGGATGGCGCTGATTGGGGCCTTCATTGCAGGAGAGAAGATGCTCCCGTGGAAGCGGCTCGCCAACCGCTCGGTTGCGGTGGCCCTGGCCGCGATTGCGCTCGGAGTTGCCCTCACGCCAGCGGCGTCGGTCGGGATGGGGATGTAAAACGGGGGGTTCTTGAATGGTCTCGTGACTAGAGGAGTCGGAAATGTCTGACGGGAATGGACTGATCCAGCGGTTTTACAAGGAGATAATCGAGGGCGGAAATCTGTCCCTCATTGACGAGTTGGCGACGGATGACTACGTCGACCACGAAGAGGCTCTTCCAGGGCAACCGCCCGGCAAGGACGGCGTCCGGTACTTCGTGAATGCGATCCGGACGGCGTTCCCCGATATTAAAGTCAAGACGATGGAAGCGTCACTGGCTGACGGAAACATGGAGGCGTGCCACGTAATTCTCACGGGCACACATCGTGGCGAGATGGCCGGCATGGCTGCAACCGGCAAAAGCGTCGAATTCGGCACCACCGACATTATTCGCGTCGAGGACGGCAAGGTGGCCGAGCATTGGGGAACCACGGACAATCTGAGCCTCATGCAGCAGCTCGGTGCCATCCCTGCCTGATGAGTAGTTCCGATTGTCTGCGGCGGTGTGGAGGCTTTAACGCGACTGTAGTACCAGGCGGGCTCCGTGGATTGACCGCAGGGACGCGGCCCGGATGACGAACCACCAGGAGGCAAGGACGAAAAGGAGAAGCTGCGGGAGCACGGGCCACTGGCCGCCGGGCGCCAGCGGGGGAACCCTGGCCGACATCATCACCGCCTGGAGGCCATAGCCGATCCGCGCGGCCAGCGAGGATTTCCTGCTGGCGCAGAAGGCCGAGTACAACGTCGCCGCCAGCAGCACAGCGGTCATTGCCCAGCGAACGGCGTCGTTGGCAATCAACGTAGCTCGTCGTGGTGAATCCGCTCGTCGAGTTGCCTCAACGGCTCCCCGCTCCCGCTCCACTGCTTGGCGATGAACTCCGCGGCGATGGACACCGCCGTCTCCTCGGGGGTACGTGCGCCCAGGTCCAGCCCCACCGGGCTGTGGAGTCTGGACAGCTCAGCCTCGCCCAGCCCCGCCTGGCGCAGGCGGGCAATCCTGTCCTCATGGGTCCGCCGGGAACCCATGGCTCCGATGAAGGCCACGGGGCCGCCGCGCAGGGCCACTTCCAGCAACGGGATATCGAATTTAGGATCATGCGTGAGGACACAGATGACAGTCCGTTCGTCCACCAGGCCCTTGGAGAGCTGTTCGACCAGATAGCGGTGCGGCCACGCATTGACGACTTCCGCCGCCTCGGGGAACCTGGCGGGAGTGGCGAAGATGGCCCGGGCGTCGCAGACCGTGACGCGGTAGCCGAGGAAGGTCCCCAGCCTGGCCAGCGCCGCGGCGAAGTCGATTGCTCCGAAGACGAGCATCCGCGGCGGCGGGGCGTAGCTTGCGAAGAAGACCCGCATGCCGGTGTCGAGCCGCTCGCCGTCCAGGCCGTAGTTCAGGATGCCGGTCCGGCCGGCGGCGAGGAGGCCCTGAGTATCATCGCCGACGGCGTGGTTGGACCGCTCGGAGCCGAGGTCACCGTCGAATCCTTCCGGCCTTACGACGAGGTGCCGGCCAAGCCGGCTGTTGTCCGGGTGCTCGATCACCGTTGCGACCCCCACCCGGCGCTCGGCGGCGATGTCCTGTCCGACGTCGTCGAGCTCGGCAAAGCTCTGCCGCGACACCGGTTCCACGAAGATGTCGATGATCCCGCCGCAGGTCAGGCCGACGGCGTACGCATCGTCGTCGCTAATCCCGTAGCGCACCAGGACCGGCTTGCCCTCCTCCTTGACCTGTGTGGCGAGCTCATAGACGGCGCCTTCGACGCAGCCACCTGAGACCGACCCGACAGCATCGCCTCCGGCAGTGACCAGCATGGACGCCCCCGGGAGCCTAGGGGCGGACTTGAAAGTGCTCACGACAGTGGCCAGGCCGGAGGTGCTGCCCTTCCGCCAGTCCGGCATCATTGCGGCCAGAACATCACGCATGGCGGTCCTCAGAGCCTGCCGCAGCGCCGGAGCATGCGGAATGCCGACCTGCGGCCGGCCCAGTAGGCGAGGCACGCAACCACAGCCACGAGGCCGAGGACCTTGCCGGGGCTGGAGAGCTGATCCGCGGCGATGCCCTTCGTGAGGCTCAATGCGTCCAGGCTGCCGGCCGGGTGCGCCGAGGGCCGGCTGGCTGCCGGGGGGACGCGCGCCGGAGCGGGGCCCGGGAACTCCGACGACGGCGGGGCCGAACCCGCCGCCGAACCCGCCGCGATGACGGGCTCGGGCGCTGAGACCGGCGGCGGAGCCGTCTCGGAAACAGCGGCCTGCTCCGGAGCCGGCTCTGCCAGCATGGCCTGCAGGTTTCCGGCGAAGAGGGACATCATCTGCTCCGTGACGCTGCCGATAACGCCCTTTCCCATGGCGGCGGCCTTCCCGGAGAGTGCCAGATCTGCGGAGACCGTCCCGCGCGTGGTGCCGCCATCTTCCGCCAGGACCAGGGTGACCGATGCCTCGGCGGTGCCCTGCCCGCGCGTCTCCTGCGCCTTTCCGCCGAGCACGGCGCGGTGTTCGGCCGGATTGCGCTCGACGACGTTCAGCAGGCCCTTGTACTGCATGCTCACGGGGCCCAGTTTCACCGTCATGCCCACCTGGTACGCGTCGTCTGAGAGCTTGTTCAGGATCTTGGCCCCGGGGAGGCAGCCTGCCACCCGTTCAAAATCCATGAGCGTGTCCCATACCTTGTCGATCGGGGCGACTACCGAGAATGTGCTGTCAATTTGCATTAGCTCGTCCTTTGCCTCTCAAGTGATGACCGGCCGTCGGCGCGGATTGCGGCTGCCACCTCTGCCAAAGCCGTGTAGCTGTGGCCGCTGACGAAGGCGTCGCAGTACGGCAGGGCGGCTGCCATCCCGCCCGCCAGCGGCTGGTATTGTGGCGCAGCCTTGCGCGGATTCACCCAGACGATCCTGTACGCCAGCCTCCGCAGCCGGGCCATCTGCACCGCCACCTGCTCCGGGTCCTCCTGCGCCCAGCCGTCGGAGAGCACCACAACCACCGCGCCCCGGGCCAGTCCGCGGCGGCCGTACTCGTTCACGAACCGTCGAATGCTCTCGGCGATCCGGGTCCCGCTTGCCCAGTCGGGGGCGGTGGCAGCGGCGCGGGCCAGCGCCTGGTCAGGATCGCGCTGCGACAGCTGCCTGGTCAGCCGGGTCAGCCGCGTGGAGAACACGAAGGCCTCGGCCCCCGTACTCGCCACCGCGCCCTGCAGCAGCGACAGGAAGATGCGGGCGTACGGTTCCATCGAACCGGAGACGTCGCACAGGAACACGAGCTTGCGCCGTTGCTCACGCCGCCGGGCATAGAGCAGCCGGGTGGCGTCGGAACCGGACCGCCGGGCCGCTCGTACCGTGGCCCGGACGTCCAGCCGGGCGCTGCTGTGTGCGGACTTGCGGGTGCGGCGGCTCAGCCGCGCCGGTGTCGCCAGCAGCATCCGGGCGGCCAGCCGCCTGACCTCTAGGACTTCCTCAGGGGAGAGCTCCGTGAAGGACATTTCGTGCAGGTGCTCCTCGGCCGAGGCCATGGCGAGGACGGCCTCCCGTCCAGGGCCGGCGCGGTCCTCGGAGCCGTCCCGGCCCGCTGACGCCACCGCCGGAAGCGGCTGCCGGCTGGGCGGATTCTCCGCTGCCCGTGCGTCGGCGGGAGAGGGCGTGATGCGTGAATCGGGGCCGAGCGACGGCGATGCGGCCGGCGCAGCCGGGCCGCCCAGCTGCGCGGCGGGGTCAAATCCGTTGCGGAACACGGCGTTGAACACGGCGTCGAAAACCGGCAGCTGCTCGCGGGTGGACACCAGGACCACCCGGCACGTCCAGTACAGCTGTTCGAGGGCGGTCGGCGGGACCATCTGGAGTGCCTCGGCCAGCCGTGCTGCCTGGTACGGGGAGCTCGAAAGCCCGGCCCGCCGCAGTGCTGTCACGAAGGCGGCGGACAGGGAGGCTGCCTCAACCGTCGGCGGCACGGAGCCGGTGCCCTCAGCCATCGGTGCCGCCCACGAGCCAGGCTGCCCCTCGCGCGCCGACCAGCTCCAGGTCGTCGCGGTTCTTGACGATCGAGCCCCAGGTCTGCTCCGCCGTCCCGGCGTCGATGCGTTCCACGCCCAGCACGGCGAGGGCGGAAACCCAGTCGATTGCCTCCGAAATCCCCGGGGGCTTGGCGAGGTCCAAGGTACGGAGTCTGGTGACCACGGCACCAGCCTGCAGCGCCAGCGGCCCGCTGCTGGCCGGCACCCGGCGGCGCACGATCTCGGCGATGCGGCCCGGCCCCGGGTAGTCGATCCAGTGATAGAGGCACCGGCGGGTCAGCGCGTCGTGCAGGTCCCTGGTCCGGTTGGACGTCAGGACGACGATCGGGGGATGGGTAGCCCGGATCGTGCCCAGCTCCGGGATGGTGACCGCGGCCTCGGCCAGCAGCTCGAAGGTGAACGCCTCGAACTCGGCGTCGGCACGGTCAATCTCGTCGAGGAGGAGCACTGCCGGTCGGGGCCCGGGGTGCTCAATCGCCTGCAGCAGCGGCCTGCGCAGCAGGTATTGCGGCCCGAAGAGGTCGGTTTCGGTCACGGCGGCATCGCGGACCTCGGCCAGCCGGATCCCGAGGAGCTGGCGTTGGTGGTTCCATTCGTAGAGCGCTTCTCCGGCGTCGATCCCCTCGTAGCACTGCAGCCGGTACAGCGGTGTATCGAGGAGCTGGGCCAGCGCCTTCGCGGCCTCCGTCTTGCCCACCCCGGCTTCGCCCTCCAGGAGGATGGGCTGCGGGAGGCGCACGGCCAGGAACAGCGCCGTGGCGAGTCCGACGTCGGCCAGGTAGTCGTTACGGTCCAGCGCTGCCATCAGGGACGCCACGTCGGGGACCCGCCGCTGCACATCCTCCTCCGCTCCGGACCGCGCCGCCGTGGTCATGCCGCCCCCTGCAACCTGTCCAGGAGCCGCCGGTAGTCTTCCTCGGTGTCGACGTCCAGGGGGATGGAGCCCGTGGTGGCGACCTCGACGACGTCGGCCTCCCTCTGCTCCAGCAGCTTCCAGACCCCCTTGTCGCCGTGCAGGGCCGCTAGCTCCGGAAGGAGCCGCCGGGCGAACGCGAGGGGATGGCCGATGCCGTCCTCATAGCGGCACACGGCGATGCCGCCGCCCACAACGTTCGACGGGCCGCTGAACAGGGCACCGAGCAACGCTCGCACGTTCTCGGAACGGGCCCCGGGCTGGTCCCCGAGCAGGAGGACCACAGAATCCGTCTCCGGCTGCAGCACCGCAAGAGCCGCGGCAATGGAGGAGGAACAACCGTCGCCATAGTCCGGGTTGAGCACGATGTCGCAGTCCCTGGTGTCGACGGTCTGCCGCACCTCCTCGGCGGAGCCTCCCAGCGCCAGGACCGTCTGGGCGAAGCCGCAGTTCCGGGCAGTCGCCAGGACGGCGTCGAGCAGGACGCCCTCGCCGTAGGGAAGTAGCTGTTTCGGCCGGCCGAGGCGCCGGGATCCTCCTGCAGCCAGAATGATGCCTGCAGTCCTGGGCTCAGGGAACAAGGGCATAACGCTCAGGATCCTTGCGGAAGGCGGCACGGCAGCCGGGCGAGCAGAAGTACACGGTGACACCGTTGTGCTGGACATGCAGTGACGACTCAACAGCCGGAACGTTCATGCCGCAGACGGGGTCGACCGCGCTCGCCGGCGCGGCCGGTACGGCAGTTCCCGGAGATGGAGCCGCGTGAGATTCTGCCGACGGTACGGCCGCCGCCGGTGTGGCGTGCCTCGTCTTGGATCGCTCCCCAATGAGCTGGGCAAGGATCGAGAGCGCGATCTCCCCGGGGGTGCGGGCCCCGAGCTGCAGGCCCGCGGGTGTGAAGACCCGCCCGCGCAATACGTCGTCGACGTCGAGGGAGTCCAGCACGGCGGCCCCGCGGATCTCGCTGGCCACGAGGGCGACGTAGGGCACCCCGGCGCGCAGGGCCGCTTCGAGGGCGCCTTCCTCCGCCTTGCCGTGCGAGGCGACGATCAGCGCGGCATCGTCCGTCCGGGGGTCCGCAGAGTCGCCGTCGGTGAGCTCGACTGCCAGGCCGACGCCGGATCCCAGCGTCGCGAGGGCCTGGGCCACCGGCGTCGTGCCCACCACCAGGACGCGGGGGGTCGGAATGCGCGGCTGAAGGAAGATCTCGATTGCCCCTCCGCTCAGGCACGGGTTGGAAACCTCGACGGCGCCCTCCTCAGCGGTTCGGGAGGGTTCGCCGGGAACCACGCGCAGGAGGAGCGGTTCCTGCGTAGCCAGCGCCTGGAGGCTGTACTCCAGCACCGAAGCCTCGACGCAGTTCCCGCCCACAAAGCCCTGGATCTCGCCGGTGGAGAGCACCAGTGCGGTATCGCCAGCGTGCGCGATGGTCGGCCGCTGGGCGCGGACAACGGTGGCGTGGACGAACGGCTCACGGCGGCCGGCGAGTTCGTTCGCGCGGGCCGCAAGGGATTCTGCGGTGGAGGTCATGTCAGATCGGAGGCCTTGCCCGGCCCTGCATGGCGGCCCAGACGCGGGCCGGGGTGCATGGCATGTCCATGTGCGTGACGCCGAAGGGTGCCAGGGCGTCGACGACGGCGTTCACGATCGCCGGCGGTGAGCCGACGGTGGCTGACTCTCCGATGCCTTTCGCGCCGATCGGGTGGTGCGGGGACGGGGTGACGGTGAAACCGGTCTCCCAGTCCGGCACTTCCATGGCCGTGGGGATCAGGTAGTCCATGAAGGATCCGCCGAGGCAGTTCCCGGCCTCGTCGAACTCGATGATTTCCATCAGGGCCATGCCGACGCCATCGGTCAGTCCGCCGTGCACCTGGCCCTCGATGATCATCGGGTTGATCCTCGTCCCGCAGTCGTCCACCGCGATGAAGCGCCGCACCTTGACGTGTCCGGTGCCCGGATCGACGTCGACCACACAGATGTAGGCGCCGAAGGGGAAGGTCAGGTTCGGCGGGTCGTAGGTCACCTCGGCGTCCAGGTTGCCGTCGATTCCTTCGGGCAGGGCCACCGTGCCGTAGGCGCCCATGGCGATCTCGGCGATGGTCTTCCCGACGCTGGGGTCACCCTTGACGAACCAGCGTCCCTTTTCCCATTCCAGGTCTTCGGGACGGGTTTCCAGCATGGCCGCGGCGATCAGCTTCGCCTTCTCGCGGACCTTGCGGGCAACGAGGGCCACGGCGCCGCCGCTGACCGGCGTCGACCTGCTGCCGTAGGTGCCCAGGCCGAAGGGGGTCTGGTCCGTGTCGCCGTGGACAACATCGACGTTCTCCGGCGGGATGCCGAGTTCCTCTGCGACGATCTGGGCGAACGTCGTTTCATGGCCCTGGCCCTGGCTCTGCACCGAGATGCGGACGACGGCCTTGCCGGTCGGATGGACGCGCAGCTCGGCGCCGTCGGCCATGCCCAGGCCCACAATGTCGAAGTGCTTGCGGGGTCCGGCGCCGACGGTCTCGGTGAAGAACGCGACGCCGATGCCCATCAGTTCGCCGCGGGCCCGCTTTTCCTTCTGCTCACGCCTGAGCTCGTCATAGCCGGCCAGCTGCATGGACAGCCGCATGGCGGGTTCGTAGTTGCCCGAGTCGTAAATCCAGCCGGTCTTGTTGGTGTAGGGGAACTGCTCCGGTTTAATGAAGTTCTTCAGCCGCAGTTCCGCCGGGTCCATCTCGAGTTTCCGGGCCAGGATGTCCACCAGCCGTTCGACCAGGTAGACGGCCTCCGTGACGCGGAACGAGCAGGCATACGCGACCCCGCCCGGGGCCTTGTTCGTGTAGACACCAGTGACGGTGCAGTATGCGGCCTTCAGGTCGTAGCTGCCGGTGAAGATCGAGAAGAAGCCGGCCGGGGTCTTGGTCGGCTGCGCGGTGGCGTTGAATGCGCCGTGGTCCGCCAGCACGGTGGTCCGCACGGCGAGGATCTTGCCGTCCTTCGTGGCCGCGATCTCGCCCTGCATGATGTAGTCGCGCGCGAACGACGTCGACATCAGGTTCTCGGAGCGGTCCTCCACCCACTTCACCGGGTGGCCGGTGACGATCGAGCCGACGACGGCGAGAATGTAGCCGGGGTAGATGCCCACTTTGTTGCCGAACCCCCCGCCGATATCGGGAGAGACGATGCGGATTTTGTGCTCCGGGATGCCGGCGACAATCGCGTACAGGGTCCGGTGCGCATGGGGTGCCTGCGTCGTCTCGTACAGCGTCAGCCTACCCTCGACCGGTTCGTAGTCGGCGACGGCGCCGCAGGTCTCCATAGGCGCGGGATGCACCCGCGGATAGACGATCTCCTGGCTGACGACCACGTCGGCGGAGGCGAACACCGCCTCGGTTTCGGCTTTGTCGCCTATTTCCCAGTCGAAGATCCGGTTGTCCGTCCGGCCCTCGATTTCATCACGGATCACGGGCGCGTCCGGGTCGAGGGCCTTGCGCGCGTCGACCAGCGGGGGCAGCACGTCGTATTCGACGTCGATTAACTCCAGGGCATCGCGTGCGGCGTAGCGGTCCTCGGCAACAACGAAGGCGACCTCCTGCCCCTGGAACCTCACTTTGTCGGTCACCAGCACTGCCTGGACATCTGCGGAGAGGGTGGGCGCCCACGCGAGCTTCAGGTCCAGCAGGTCCTTGCCGGTGATGACGGTCACCACTTTGGGATGCGCCAGGGCGTTGGTGGTGTCAATGGACACCAGGCGGGCGTGCGCTACCGGGGCCCGCAGAATGGCGCCGTGCAGCATCCCCGGCAGGACGATGTCGTCGAGGTAGTGGCCCTTGCCCCGGACGAAGCGCGGGTCTTCCTTCCGCTGGATGCGGCCGAAGCCGATCGGGCGGTCCTCGTCGCCGGCCCCCGGATTGCTCGGCCGCTCGTGGATGACGGTCATGCCTTCACCTCTGTGTCCTGTGTTTCTGCGCCGACAGTGGCTGTGTCTGCTGTGTCTGTGCTGTCGGTGACGCCAGCCGGGTGGGCGGCTGCCCACTGCACCGAGCGGACGATTGTTGCGTAGCCCGTGCACCGGCAGATTTGTCCGGAGATGGCCTGCCGGATCTCGGTATCGTTCGGATGCGGGTTTTTATCCAGCAGGGCGCGGGCCGTCAGCATCATTCCGGGGGTGCAGAATCCGCACTGCAGTCCGTGTTCCTCCATGAACCCTTGCTGGACGGGATCGAGTGTCCCTCCCGTGGCCAGTCCCTCGACGGTGCGGATGTCGTGCCCGGCGGCCATGGCCGCGAGGACGGTGCAGGATTTCACCGGCTGCCCGTCCATCAAGACCACGCATGTCCCGCAGTTGCTCGTGTCGCAGCCCCAGTGGGTGCCGGTCAGGCCCAAGACCTCGCGGATGTAGTGGACCAGGAGAACTCGGGGTTCAATCTCGCTCGTGACTTCGTTTCCGTTCACGGTCATGCTGATCTGCATCTGCTTCAGCTTTCCTGTGTCTGGGCGGCGCGGGAGCAGGCAAGCCGCAAAACCCGCCGGGTGAGCTCGTCGGCCAGATGTCGTTTGTAGTCGATCGGCCCGCGTTGGTCCTGCACCGGATCGCAGGCAGCGGCGGCCAGCCGTCCGGCCTCAACGAACAGCTCCTCCTGGGGGAGCTGCCCCCGCAGCAGGGCCGCGGCCTCGGCAACGGTGTGGTCGAGGCCGAGCGCGGTGAGTCCGACGGAGGCGTCGTCGATGGTGCCGTCCTCGGCGAGCGAGACGGCCGCTCCGGCCGCGCCGACAGCCCAGTCGCCCACGCGGCGTTCAACCTTTTCATAGGCGCTGCCCGAGCGGGTGCGGATGGGGAACCGGACTTCGCAGAGCAGCTCGTCCGGACCCACCGCGGTCTCGTAAGGGCCACGGTGGAAGTCGACCATGGAGAGGATACGCTCGCCGCCGGGTCCGCGGATGACCGCTTCCGCACCGAGGACTTTGCAGACCGTGGACAGGTCCTCGGCCGGGTCGGCCTGGCAGAGCGAACCGCCGATGGTTCCGCGGTTGCGCACAATCGGGTCGGCGATCACAGATTCGGCGTCCCGGACAATGGGGAAATGTCCGGCGACCTCGGCGGACTCCAGGAGCGTCGTGTGGCGGGTCATGGCACCGATACGCAGCCGGTCACCGTCGCGGAGGATGAAATCGAGCTCGTAGAGGTCGTTGATGTCGATCAGCCACTCCGGCCGGGCCAGCCGCAGCTTCATCATTGGCAGGAGGCTGTGCCCCCCGGCAATTACCCGGGAATCGGGCCCATGGCGTGCGAGAAGTTCCAGGGCGTTGTCCACCGTCGTGGCCCGGACATAGTCAAATGGAGCCGGAATCTGCATAGTCCCTACCTCACTCCGAAGTGGCCGGGCGGCGTTGGGCAGCACCGGATTGAGGCAAGTGTTGCCCCGGCGGAAACGGGGTGTCAATATCGTCATAAGCGAAAGGTTATGAAGCCGTGTCGATGACGTTGAGCCAATTGCGGACCTTTGCGCTCGTGGCAAAGCTTGGCTCGCTTCATGCCGCCGCGGCTGCCCTCGGCGTCAGCGAGCCCGCCGTGTCCACGGCCATCGCTGCGCTTCGGCAGGACCTTGGCGACCCGCTCTTTGTGCGTGCCCATGGCGGCATCGCTCTGACGGCCGGCGGCCGGGCGCTTGCAGACTATGCCCAGGAAATCACCGGCCTGGCAGACCGGGCCCGGCGGGAGGTTTCCCACGCCTCGACGGACACGGGGCGGCTGAGGATCGTAGCGACGGCTCCTTTCGCGGAACATGCTGCGGGGAGGCTGCTGGACCTGTTCACAAAACGGGTTCCCGGGGTTTCGGTTGATGTGGTCGTGGAGTCTGCGGCCGATATTGCCTCTCTGCTGTTGGAGTGCGCCTACGACATCGCCCTTGGAGCCCGGCCAGCGGAGACCGTCGCCACTGTAGCCGGCCGGGAGCTGGAGATGATCCCCTTCCTCCGCTACCAGCGGGTCTTTCTAGTGGCGGCAACGAATCCCCTCGCGGGGCTGCACGGCCCGGTGGCGCTCGCGCAGTTGCTGGACCGTCCGTGGTTCGCCGGGCCCTCAGGGATCCAGGAGCAATCGGATGAAGGCCGGTGGCTTGCCTCGACGGGCGTGGCGCCGGAGATCATCCGGCTCAGCAGTGAAACCGACGCCCTCGCCGCCGTCAGGGCGGGCGAAGGCACCATGCTCGCAATCGGGCACATTGTCCGGGCGGAATTACAGAGCGGGGCCTTGGTCCGTGTGCCCGTCGTGGGAACTCCGGTGTCCGGTCTCTGGTGGGTGACTACCCTGGACCGCCGCCGGACAACCACCACGGCACGGACGCTACAGCGCTTCGTCACCACAGCGGATGCCACCGCCGCGATGATCGCCCCGGGCGGCTCACGTGGACTTGAGCGTCGTGGGTCGAAGATCCACGTGGCCCTCTGGAGCTGATGCTGCCCCCGCGCTGCTGCTCAACGCAGGGCGAACGGCTCTACGCCTGGGCAAGGATCCGCATCAACGGCCCCGCACACGCCGGAAAACGTCACCCTGATCGAACTGGCCCGGGTTGCCGGAGCCCGCTGGGCCATCAAGGAAGGGCGAAAATGTTAAAGACGCCTTCAGGAAGCACTGATCCACGAGGCCGGAAAGCGGGGATGCAGTCCGGTCGGACCGCACGCCCCGCCTTGGCTATGCCGTGGCAGCACCCCGGCTGGATCCTCAGGGCGTCATGGAATCATTCGCCTGCAGGGCATTGTGGTGAGACGCCGGACTCCCAGCCCGCCTCAACGGCGGTCAGCCGTGGTTGCTGTTCAGGTCGCGGCGGGCAGTGCGTCCGGGATCCGGGGTTTCGTGTTTCCTGCGAAGGTGAACTTGGCGTCGTCGCCCTCGCCGTCCACGTCCACCACAACGATGTCGCCCGGGTGGAGCTCGCCGAAGAGGATCTTCTCGGAGAGCTGGTCCTCGATCTCGCGCTGGATGGTGCGGCGCAGCGGCCGGGCACCCATGGCCGGGTCGTACCCGCGGGTTGCCAGGAGCACCCTGGCCGCGGTGGTGAGCTCGATGCCCATGTCCTTGTCCGCAAGGCGCTGCTCGAGGCGGCCGAGGAACATGTCCACGATCTGGATGATTTCGTCCTGGGTGAGCTGCGGGAAGACGATGACGTCGTCGACGCGGTTCAGGAACTCGGGGCGGAAGTGCTGCTTGAGTTCCTCCGTGACGCGGGCGCGCATCCGGTTGTAGCCGGTCTGGGTGTCTGTGCCGGACTGGAAGCCGGTGGCGACGCTCTTGGAGATGTCCCGGGTGCCGAGGTTGGTGGTCATGATGATCACGGTGTTCTTGAAGTCCACCACGCGGCCATGGGAGTCGGTCAGGCGGCCGTCTTCCAGGATCTGCAGGAGTGAGTTGAAGAGGTCAGCGTGCGCCTTCTCCACTTCGTCGAACAGGACCACGGAGAACGGACGACGGCGGACCTTCTCGGTGAGCTGGCCACCCTCTTCGTAGCCGACGTAGCCCGGAGGGGCACCGAAGAGCCGCGACACCGTGTGCTTCTCCGAGTACTCGGACATGTCCAGCGTGATGAGGGCGTCCTCCTCGCCGAACAGGAATTCGGCCAGGGCCTTGGCCAGTTCGGTCTTGCCGACACCGGTGGGGCCGGCGAAGATGAACGAGCCGCCCGGACGCTTCGGGTCCTTCAGGCCGGCACGGGTGCGGCGGATAGCCCGCGAAACCGACTTAATCGCCTCGTCCTGGCCCACGACGCGCTGGTGCAGTTCGGCTTCCATTTTCAGCAGGCGCGAGGACTCTTCCTCGGTGAGCTTGAACACCGGAATGCCGGTGGCATTCGCCAGCACCTCGGCGATCAGTTCCTCATCAACTTCGGAGATGTCGTCCATGCCGCCGGTCTTCCACTGGCGTTCCTTCTCTCTGCGCACCTCGACGAGCTTCTGCTCCTGGTCGCGCAGCGAAGCGGCACCCGCATAGTCCTCCGCATCCAACGCGGACTCCTTCTCCATTTTCAGCGCAGCGATCCGCTCATCCATCGCCTTGAGCTCCGGCGGGGCGCTCATCCGGCGGATACGCAGCCGGGCGCCGGCCTCATCGATCAGGTCGATCGCCTTGTCCGGCAGGAAGCGGTCCGAGATGTAACGCTCGGCGAGGTTCGCGGCGGCGACCAGCGCGCCGTCGGTGATGGTGACCCGGTGGTGCGCCTCGTACCGGTCACGCAGGCCCTTGAGGATCTCGATCGCGTCGGCCACGGAGGGCTCCTTGACCTGGATCGGCTGGAAGCGGCGCTCCAGCGCGGCGTCCTTCTCGATGTGCTTACGGTACTCATCCAGGGTCGTGGCACCGATGGTCTGCAGCTCGCCCCGGGCCAGCAACGGCTTCAGGATCGACGCCGCGTCGATGGCACCCTCGGCCGCACCGGCACCGACAAGGGTGTGGATCTCATCAATGAACAACAGAATGTCCCCGCGGGTGCGGATTTCCTTCAGGACCTTCTTCAGCCGCTCCTCGAAGTCACCGCGGTACCGGGAACCGGCCACCACGGAGCCCAGGTCCAGGGTGTACAGCTGCTTATCCTTGAGAGTCTCCGGCACATCGCCGCGGACAATCGCCTGGGCCAGGCCCTCGACGACGGCCGTCTTCCCGACCCCGGGCTCACCGATCAGCACCGGGTTGTTCTTGGTGCGCCGGGACAGGACCTGCATGACGCGTTCCATCTCGGACTCGCGCCCGATCACCGGGTCCAGCTTGTTCTCGCGCGCAGCCTGGGTGAGGTTGCGGCCGAACTGGTCCAGGACCACCGAACCCGCAGGAGTTACCTCCGCCTGGCCCGGGCCCGCGCCCGCGCCGGCGCCGGTGGTTTCCTTGCCCTGGTAGCCCGAGAGCAGCTGGATGACCTGCCGGCGGACGCGGTCCGGGTCCGCCCCGAGCCTGACCAGCACCTGCGCGGCCACACCCTCACCCTCACGGATGAGGCCCAGCAGGATGTGCTCCGTGCCGATGTAGTTGTGGCCCAGCTGCAGGGCCTCGCGCAGGGCCAGTTCCAGCACTCTCTTGGCCCGCGGGGTGAAGGGGATGTGGCCGGACGGGGCCTGCTGGCCCGGGCCGATGATCTCCTGTACCTGCTCGCGCACGCCGTCGAGCGAAATGCTCAAGGACTCAAGAGCCTTGGCGGCAACGCCCTCACCTTCATGGATCAGACCCAAGAGGATGTGTTCGGTACCGATGTAACCGTGGTTCAGCATGCGTGCCTCTTCTTGGGCAAGCACAACCACGCGACGGGCACGGTCCGTAAATCGTTCAAACATGTCACCACACTCCTGGCTGCCGCCTACCTTGATGCTACGTCGCCGCGGGCCCTCATGGGGGGTGTTCGCCGAGAGGCAAGGTATTTGTGAGTTTTCAGCGGTAAGTGTCCTGTTTTCGCAGCATTACTTGTCCTGGCGCATCAACTGGTGACTTGATGAATTCGCGACCTTCCGACTGCTGAAGTGCTTGATGGGATGCCCTTGTAGCCACAGACGTCCCGTCTCAACTGCAAGGCTGGGAGGCTATTTGGTGTCAAGTTTCCGTGGCTGTCGGTGTCTGTGGTGCAGCGCGTAGCTGTCAAACACCTCCGACGATGTCGTCCCTGGATGGCCGAACTTGCCGCGGAGTACCTCTGCGAGATCGTCCAGCGCTGCATGAAGCATCCGTCCGGCAAACCGGAGTTCCGGGTTTTCACTGAGTTTGGCCTCAGACGCCAACTGGTGGGCATAGGCAACGGTGGCGGGCAGGGAACCCCTCTGCTCGACTTCGCGGAAGTAGTAAGTTTCATGGAATGACAGCAAATCTATGCTGACGGAAGCCACGTTTTGGGCCAGCGATTCGAGCAGCCCGGCGGCATGCCGTGGTTCCATCGAAGTTAAGCCCTCCGGACCTGCCGCTTCCCTGAACAGGTTCAGGTGGTGGGCAACAGCCCGGCGCCGGCTAAGGGCCGGGTACGTTTGCAGGATCCAAGTGACCGTGGCCGTCAGCAACCCGAACCCTGTGACGGCCTGGAAGGCCGCGACGAGTCTGAGCAGCGGATGCGCTGCGACAATTTCGCCGAACCCCACGGTGGAAAGAGTGACCATCGAGAGGTAGACCGCTTCGGCGAAGTCGCCCCGCTGTGGCACCCCGTCTTCGTAAACGAAACCTTGGGGCAGATGTGGCAGGTAAAGCAAGGCCCAGCCTATGGCCGCCAGGCCGGCCCAGGCGCCGATAACGGCAGCCATCGCCAGGGGTGCCGCGATGGTGGAGGCCCGGCCCCTTAACCTTCTCGACAGAAGCCAGAATCCGCGCATTATCGTCCGGCCCACAGGACCGGACCCGTGCGGATAAAGGAGCGTGTGAAAGACGTCTGCGGCCATCAGCAGAATCAGCCCGGCGCCCATCACCGTCCAAAGCGCGTCCTCGAAGTCCATGCCTCATCTTAGAGGCGGAGAATTCCCTTGTGGTCTTCATGGCACCGGTGAATCCAAGCTTGTTCTTTGTCGAAGGGCTCTCCATCCGACACCCCCTCGGCAGCGCAGGCAACGTGGGTGCGGTTAGGAGGATTCGGCCGTGCGTTTCACCGTGGTCAAGACCGACCGCTTAGTGCGGCTGCCGGCGTAGGAGTACGACGGCGGCGCCTTGCCTGAGTGCGCCGGTCGCGTCGGAGCGGGCCAGCCGGTTCCATCCTCTGCCGTCTTGCATCACCCGGACCTGCCCGCATCCTCGAGAGCAGCCAAACCGTTCGGCGGACCGGCCAGATGATGGACAGCGCGAGCACCGGTACCAGCGCCAGGTGCGAAAACAATGCACGCCTCTCGGCGTGGGGGGAGTACGACGGCGGCGCCCCGGGTTGGGCGCCGACGGTCGCCTTAGGTGTACATGAGTGAGCCCGGCGTGGTGAGCTTTTCGCCGGTTTCCAGCCAGGTCTTGAGGCCGGAGAGGATCATCGGCCAGCCGCCGTAGAGCTGTTCGTTGGCGCCTTCGCGGAGCTGGTCGTGGGTGACGGTGAGATGGCAGGAATCGCCCACCGGTTCGATCTCCCAGGTGATGCGTGAGGTGCCTTCGGCCTTCACGTCCTCGCCCCAAAGCGCAGTCATGGTCTGAACGAGTTTGCGTGGGGGATCGACTTCGATGTTCTCGCCTTCGCCCAGCAGCGCTCCGTCGGCCTTCGGGTTGCCCATTTCGAAGCGGCTGCCCGTGGTCCAGTCGGATTGGATGCTGTTGCCGAACTGGTACTTGCTGCGGATCTCGCTGGTGGTGATGGCTTCCCAAAGCCGCTCCGGAGTGGTCTTGATGTAGATTTCGAAGATCTTTTCCATGGGACTTTCCAATCTGGTTTTGAGGTCGCTGAGGGCAGCGGCCCATGGTTGTGCGTATTTGCTGACCCAGCGGTCGTGGACCAGGCGGATGGGCACCGGATTAAGGAAATGAAGTTTCTCCCGGCCCCGACGGCGGGTGACCACCAGGCCGGCTTCCTCCAGCAGCTTGAGGTGCTTCATGACCCCGTAGCGGGTCATCTCGAAACGGGCCTCGAGCGCGTGCAGGGTCTGCCCGTCCTCCCGGAAGAGCTCATCGAGCAGGTCCCGGCGGGTGGGGTCGGCGAGGGCCTTGAATACGGCGTCCACGGTTCAAGAATAGGTGACTATTTAGTCACATGTCAACGGGTTTTAGATGCCGTTCCCACGAAGACCTGACCCGGGAAATGCGTGTCAGTGGGCGCGCTCAGGTGGGACGATGAATCTGTGGATCAATTCTTTGACTTCCTTCGCCACTATTGGTGGCTGGTCTTCCCTCTCAGCGGAATGGCCGGAGGGTGGGCAAGGCAGTGGTCCAAGGCCAGCGAACGCCGGCACCGTCGCCGGCTGGAGCTGTACAAGCTCAAGAACCAGGCGGTGGAGGCGGAGCAGGCCAGCCAGGCCCAGGTCGCCGCCCTGGTGCACGACGCCGTGAACCGGCGGTGGCTGGACTACGAGCTGGACGTGGGGAAACTTATCGACTACGACGGCGGCCGGGCTGGCTGAGTACCGAACAGTCGTGCACGGCTTCGAGCTGGCCTTCGACGTCGCGGAGCGGGAGGCCAAGCGGATCAAGGACCACAACTTCACTGAGCTGGAACGCCAGCGGCTGGCAACGGCCAGGAAGCTGCTCAATATCGCCTCGGACAATGCCGCCACTCCGGCGGAGCGGCAGACGGCCTACAGGCGCGCCCGGCGCGAGCTGGATGGGCTGATCGTCCCGCCCGAAGCGACGCTGGCCGCCCTGGAGGAGAAGATTGCCGGCGAGCTCGACTCGCCGCGCACCCCTGAGTAGGTTCGTGACCCGAAGCAACCATGCACCAGACTTAGGGGCGTGACGCACAAACCCCGTCCCGGCCTCGCGATCGCTGCGCTCAGCCTCGGCACTTCCCTGAACCCGCTGAACTCGTCCATGATCGCCGTCGCGCTGGTGGTTCTGCGGGAGGATTTCGCGCTCGACGTCGCCACCGTCACCTGGGTGATCACGTCGTTCTACCTCGCGTCCGCGGCCGGGCAGCCGCTCATGGGCAGGCTCGCGGACCGCTTCGGGCCGCGCCGCCTGTTCACGTTCGGGATGGCCCTGGTGGCGGTGACGTGTGCGCTGGCTCCGTTTGCGCCCAACTTTGCGCTGGTCTGCGTGGCCCGCGCGCTCATGGCCGTGGGGACGGCGACGGCGTACCCGTCCGCCGTCGTGATGGTCACCGAACTGAGCCGGCTGGCGAAGCTGCCGGCCACCCGCCCGCTGGGCCGGATCCAGATGGCGAACACGTCGTCGGCCGCGGTGGGACCCGTCGTCGGCGGTTTGCTGGTGAGCCTGCTGGGCTGGCAGGCGCTGTTCGCCGTCAACGTGCCGCTCGCGCTGCTGGCGCTGATTGTGGTGCACCGGACGGCGCCGGCCGATGCCGGACGCGAAACCGGGAAGCTCTCAGCCCTGATCCGCGACTCCGACATCCCCGGCATCCTGGCCTTCGTCACCTCGCTGATGCTCGCAATGATGGCGCTGCTGAACGTGATGCCGGGATACCGCTGGTGGCTCCTGGGCGCGGCGACCGGCATTGCCGCGCTGTTCGCGTGGCGGGAGCTGCGCTTCCGCCCGCCATTCCTCGACTTGCGGCTGCTCGGCCGGAACCGGCCGCTGCTGCTGGTGTATCTGGTGTTCGTCGTCTTCAGCGGCGTCTACTACTTTGCGTTCTTCGGCCTGCCGCAGCTGCTGCAGGAGGCGGGACATTACGACGCCGGGCTGGTGGGTCTGCTGATGCTGCCCCTGGCGGCGATGTCCGTGTTGGTCACGCCGGTGACGGTACGGCTGATTGAGCGGTTCGGCGTGCGTTCGGTGTTGATCGCCGGTGTGCTGATCCTGCTGGTGGCCTCGGCCGGGCTGGGGGCGTTGACGTTGTCCCTGTGGCCGCCCTTGGTGTTTGTGCTGACCGCGTTGATGGGTGTGCCGTACGGGGTGGTGAGCACGGCGTCGAACCAGGGCCTGTACGTGTCCGCCCGGCCGGCGGAGAGGGGAGTGGCGGCCGGCATTTTCCAGACCTGCCGCTACCTCGGCGCCATCACGGCGACGGTGCTGATCGGTGTGCTGTACGGGCCCGGCGTGAACCAGGCGAACTGGGGACTGATGGTCCTGGTGATGCTGGGGCTGGGCGCCGTGGTGCTGGGGTTGGCGATCGCGTGGAAGCGGAAGCCGGGAGTTTAGCCGCAGGGAGGCGAACTCCACGCTAGGCTCTCGGCCACAATAGACTCGGAGCATGCCAATCTCGCGCCTTGACCTAGGTATCCACACTCAGCCGTCCGCCCTCAAGCAGCTCGGGGCCGAACTGTGAGCGGCGGTCTCGTCGCCCTGCTGGACGACATCGCCGCCCTGGCCCGCATAGCGGCCGCCTCGGTGGACGACGTCGCGGCCGGAGCCGCCAAAGCGGGGGTCAAGGCCGCCGGCGTGGTGATCGACGACGCCGCCGTCACCCCGCAGTACGTGTCCGGGGCGGACCCGTCCCGCGAACTGCCGATGATCAAGAAGATCTTCTGGGGCTCGCTCCGCAACAAACTGCTGATCATCCTGCCGGCCCTGCTGCTCATCAGCGCGTTCGTCCCTTGGGCCATCCCGTTCATCCTCATGGCGGGCGGCACGTACCTCTGCTACGAGGGCGCCGAGAAGGTCTGGCACAAGCTCCGCGGACACCACACCGCGGAGGAAGATGCGCCGGCGGTTGAACGCGGCCCGGAGGCCGAGGCCAAAGTCATCAAGGGCGCCATCACCACCGACTTCATCCTCTCCTGCGAGATCATGGTCATCTCCATGAACGAGGTGGCCCAGGATTCCTTGTTGTCCCGGGCGATTATCCTGGTGGTCGTGGCCTTGGTGATCACGGTGGCCGTCTATGGTGCCGTCGCACTCATCGTCAAGATGGACGACATCGGGATGCACCTGGCCGCAAAAGACTCTGCCGGCTCCCAGCGCACCGGTGAGCTGCTCGTCAAGGGGATGCCCGCCGTGCTGGCCGCGATCACCTTTATCGGGACAATCGCCATGCTCTGGGTGGGTGGCCACATCATGGTGCAGGGTGCACACGACCTCGGCTGGCACGCGCCCTACGACATAGTCCATGTCCTCGAGCACCCCTTCGCCGGGATCGCTGTGGTGGGCGGCTTCCTGGCCTGGCTCGTGAACACCTTGTGCTCGGCCGTCGTCGGACTCGCCTGGGGCCTCGTGGTGATGGCCATCGTGCATCCGCTGCTCAACGCGCTGCCGTTCGGCAAAAAGAAGGGCGGGCACGAGGAGGGCGACATCCGCGCCGCAATAGGCGGCCACCACGCGGCCAAACGCGACGGCGACCCGGCAGCTTAGATCGCACCCAAGGGGGCTCTCAACTGGCCCGTCGCCGCCGCCGGCCACAAGGTGAGTGGGATCTAACGCGTGCCCGCCCGCTCCTCGATGGGCCGCGGGCTCTTCCACACCGACTCACGCAGGCCGGGCGGGTACGCCGCCGTCTTTCCGGCCCAGGCGATGACCAGTGCGGCGATAACAGGGAGGGCCGCGGCGGCCGGGACCAGCAGCGGTCCGGCCACCACCAGGGCGGCGGAGCCGTAGAGCGCGCCGATGGTGATGCCCAGCTGGATGGTCAGGACTGCGAGGCCGTTCGCGGCGTCCTTGTTCTCGCGGCCGGCGCGGAGGATGGCCGACTGGTTGTAGATGCCGATGGCACCCAGACCGGCGCCCCACACCGACATCAGCACCAGTGTGGAGGCAAGGCTGCCGCCCACGAACGGCAACAGCAGCATCGAGACGGCGATTGCCGCCGTCGTAATCAAAAGCGAACGGCGGGGATGGGAATCGACGGTGAGGCCGGCGATCCAGATGCCCAGCAGGCCGGAGACGCCCAGGACGGTGAGGGAGAGGGTGATGGCGTAGTCGGGCAGGCCGGCGTCTCGGATGTACGGGGCGATGTAGGTGAACAGCGCGAAGTGGGCCAGGACCAGTAGCGGCCAGGCGATGGCCACCGGTTTCACGCCGGGCTGGGCGATGGCCGCGCGGAGGGAAGGGCGGGCCTCGCCGGCGGCGCGCCGGACGGACGGCAGCAGAATGAACCCGACGACGGCGAGGAGCATGCTGAAGCCGGCGAGGGCCAGAAACGACGCGCGCCAGCCGAGGAAGCCGCCAAGCGCGGTGCCGATCGGGGCGCCGATGGCCAGGCCCAGGCTGTTGCCGCTGAAGACGATGGCCAGTGCCTTGCCCACCTTGGCAGCCGGGACCACACGCGCGACGTAGGGGGCCATGGTGGTCCAGAGCAGTCCGTGGGCCAGGCCGCCAACCAGCCGCGCGATCATGGCGGAGGTGAAGTCGGGTGCCAGGCCCACCATGGCATTGCTGAGCGCGAACGTCAGCACGAGCGCCACGAGCAGGGGGCGCTTGGGGACCTTGCCGAGCAGCCGTGCGGCGGGCACCACGGTGACCACGATGACGGCGGCGTAGGCGGCGGCGAGGTAGCCGGCCACCGGTTCGGAGACGTTCAGGCCGGTGCTGATCTGGGGGAGCAGGCCGGAGGGGAGCAGTTCGGTGGTGATGGCGGTGAAGGCGATGGTGGCCAGGACCATCATGGCGGGCAGCGGGAAACGCTGGGCAGCCGGCGCGGAAGTCGCGGAGGACATGGGGGAGTTGTTCCATTCAAGGAGGAGGGGGCTGGAACCGGGCTCTGCGGGCCGAACAATTCCTCCATAAGTTTACCGGGTGAACGGGGTTGTTACGTGCGGGGTCGGGCTGCTGGAAACACGTTCACGGACCGGTTGCGGGGGCTGACGTTCAGCCGAAACTTGCAGCATGAGTAGCCGATCCAGGCGGCCCGCCGAACTGATCTCAGGATCTAGGGCACCCGAGAGGCCGATGGATTATTCTCCCTAGCGCGTGGCGTCCCGGCAGAGCAGGGCGAGCTGCATATTGTTCGGATGATGGGACAAATTTGGGCGGGATTTAGGAAGAAGCGGAGACCTCACGACGTGTGGTCAGACTGGAAGGCTGCGGACGCTGCAGCAGACGCCGGCCTAGCGGCAGTGCTGGCCTCCGAACTGCTGGAGCTGACTCCGAAGTCCTATTACAGCTGGTTTCAGGCCGGTCTGCTGTCCAAAGCCGTTGGCAACTGGCCGGAAAGCCTGGACCGCAACTCCCGGGCGCTGGACCTCTTCACGGAGGCGGATGCTGAGGAGTTCAACGGAGCCAACCCGGCAGCATGGAACCTGGGCATCGCGTCAACAGCACTGGGTGACTGGTCCGCCGCCAGGAGTGCGTGGGTCGCCTACGGACTGGACAAGTTTCGGGCCGAGGCCGGGCCCATCGACGTCGACTGCGGCATGGCTCCGGTCCGACTCAACCCGGACCAGCCCAGCCTCCCTCACCAGGTGCTGTTTTCGGCCGGGAACACTGAGGTGGTCTGGTGCTGGCGGCGGAGCCCGGCCCACGCAGTCATCGCGAGCGTTCCGCTGCCGGAGTCCGGCCATCGGTTCCGTGACACTGTCCTGCACGACGGCGAACCCAAAGGGACCCGACGGCTCGACGGACAGGAGGTGTCAGTCTTCGACGAGCTGGGACGTCTCGAAGAATCCGGCCTGCCGACGTGGCAGGCCCAGGTAGTCGGTGCGACCTCAGACGATGTCCAGGCACTGTCGAACCTCTTTGGACAGCGGGGGCTCGGACTCGACGATTGGTCCGGGATCCGGTTGATGTGCTCGAAATGCTCGCACGGCGCACCCCAGGATGGACACGACCACATTCCGACAACGGCGGATGATACGAAACGACTTGGGCTCGCCGGCCACGAATCAGACCTCGGCGAAGTGATAGAGACATGGCTGGCGGCCAGGCAGGGAATCGACGTACGCAACCTTGAACTGCTCTGGTAACTCCTATCCAGTGGTTAGCGGCGGCAGGCTGCAAGCCGGTGAGGCTTCAGTGCGGAAGAGCTCACTCACGTGGACGGCTAGTCCGCGGCGCCCGGTCCGTCGAACAGTGCGCTGGTGCTGCTCTGGGGCACCACGACGTGGACGGCGTTGCGCTGGACGGTGAAGTCGGTGGGCGTGGCGGTCGCAATCTCGCCGTCGAGGTTCACCGGCAGCGGCTGGTCGGTGACCAGCCGGACACGTCTGGTGGTCAGGTGGTACACCCGGTCGTGTTTGATGAAGCTTCCGTCCTTGAGCAACCGCGCGATACTCACATGCTCCCGGAGCGGTCCCGCCAGGATGGCGTAGATGTCGAGGGTGTGGTCGTCGATCCCTGCCGTGGGGGAGACCGTGTTGCCGCCGCCGTAATGCCGGCCGTTGCCGACGGCCACCTGAAGCACGCTGTCGAGTTCCATCGGCTCGTGGTCCCCGTCGGGGAACTCGAGACGGGCCCGGAACGCCTTGTGCCGGGCATAAGCCGTTAGCGTGGCGATGCTGTACGCCAATGGCCCGATGTACCGCTTCAGGCGGGGGCTGAGAGCTTCGGTGACAGCCACCGAGAGGCCCACGGACGCGACGTTGAGGAAGGGCTCACCGTTGGCCCGGCCGAGGTCGATGTCCACTACTTTCCCGTCGGCGATGGTGGCGCAGGCCTCGGCAAGGTTGTTGGGTATCTCCAGCGTACGGGCGAAGTCGTTGGCGGTGCCCAGCGGAAGAACGCCGAGCACAACGTTGGTGCCGGCAACCTGACCGGCGGCGTAGGACACAGTCCCGTCGCCGCCACCAACTACGACCAGGTCGTGCCCGTCCGCAAGCACCCGGTCAAACGTTCCGGCCAGGTCTGCCCCGGACATCACGTGGTGCACGGCGGAGATGGGCACGCCTGCCTTTTGCATCGAGTCCACGGCAAGTTCGTGTGCCGCCCCTCGGCGTGATCCGGCGTTGATTACAACGGCGGCAGAGCGTGCGTCCGTGGCAGCCTTCATGTGGACATGTTAGGCGGTGGACCTGTGAATTGCTGCTAGCCCGCCACCGCCGCCTTCGCCGCCTGCGAGGCCTCCATCCACTCGCTCAGCCACGGGGCCGGACGCTCGATGTGATGTGGCAGTCTTGTCCGGTCTTTCGGTGCAGCGGGAAGAGCACGGCGTCGCCGGTTGATCAGCTCGCCCGCTCCGGTCGCTGGCTCCGCCGCGTGCTGGCCGCGCCGGAGTGGTTCAGGCCGGAAGGCCCGCCCTGATCTGGATGAGGGTGAGGTCCAGCAGCGGCGTCTGGACGCTAAGCTCGCGGGCCCTGCGCGCGAGGTCGCCCAAAATGTGCTCGGCTTCCGATGGGAGCCCTGCGCTGAGGTCCCGGTACAGGGAGGAAGTGAACGCCGATCCCGGTTCAGTCAGGATACCGACCGCCTGTGCATGACCCGCGTCGGAAACGGGATGTCCTGCCGCCGCCGCCGCCACCGCTTCGGTTTCACTGATGGCCTCCAGGATCCTGGACCGCCCGCCGGCGTCGATGATCCGTCCAACCGGCGCCCGGAACAGGCAGTTGACGATCCCCGCGGCCGCGATGAATACCCATTTCTCCCACAGGGCGCCGGCTACGTCGTCCACTACCGAGAAGTCGACGCCGGGCACGTCCAGAGCTTCGGAAACATCCGTAGGGACAGGGTTTCCGTTGAGCCCGCCCACCGTGAGGGAAGTGAGGGGCATCTGCTGGCGGACCACATCGCCCTCAAGAGTGGCGACGATCCGGGCCAGGCCGCCGAGTACCTGGCCCGGGTACAACTGCTCAAGCCGGTCCACATGGGCCATGCCGTTGAGGATGGGAATGATGCTCGTTCCAGGCCCCACGAAAGCGCCAATCTCGCCGAGTACGCCCTCGAACGCGGTGGCTTTGACCGTGACGAGGATCAGATCGAAGGCCTCTGACCCGTCCGGGGCGGTGATGGTTTTTACCGGGTGCGTCCGGTCAGCGGTGGGGGAGATGAAGCGTAACCCGTCGCGGCGAAGGACCTCCTGCTTGCGCGGACGCACCAAATAGGTGACATCCCGTCCCGCTTCCTGCAGGAGCGTACCGAACGCTCCGCCTGTGGCTCCGGCTCCGACGACGAGTATCCGCATGGGTGTATACCTTTCGGGTGGTTTTCGAAATTGTTTACCGCGGACAGGACCCAGGGAACAGCAGATGAGGCTTTGTATCCGATGTTCCAAGGCTAGGGGGTTTCAACGGGACCCTTACACCCGTGGCGAACTGGGTTCGCCACCGTTCCGGGAAGGTTGCGCCGGTGCCCCGTCAGGCGGCCTGCTGAAGCTGGCTAGCCGTTGCCCGCGCCGTCTCCGGTGTCCTCCCACATGACATCCAGATTGTGGAAGATCACGGGTCCGTCGCACAGTTCCGCCATTTTGGCAGCGAACTCCGACGTTTCCGGCCGGCCGGAGTTCTCCATCGCCGACTCAAAGGATTCGAAGTCGACGATGGTGAAGTAGGTGCCCGGGTGGTCCCTGTCCGCCGTGGCAACAATCCGGCGGAACGTGGCCGGAGCGCTCCCCTCGGTTCTTGAGGGACGGCCCAGTTCTTCAATCTCCTTGATACGGGAGGTCTTGAATTCGATGATCTGCACAAACCCGGCCATGACGGCTCCTTGACGGCGGTGGACGTTGATGCGGATCAGACTAGTCCCCGCATCGGATGGCGAACAGCCGCCTTGCGTAAACGTGAGCCTTCCCACCTTATTCTGAGTAGCTCACGATAAGCCTGTAACGTTAGGTACAGGCCACCGTAGCCCTTGAGTGCCGCACCGGTGAACATACCCGGGCCAGCGGGGCAAGCGACACAACGCGCAACCGCCCTCCTGCTTGAGCGGCACAAGAACCTGTATGGCCCTCATCCTGAAACTCCAAGGAGAACCCATGACTTTGCTGACCCAAAACCCCGCAACATCCTCATCCACCACCGAAACCACCCTCAAGACCGCTACCGGGATCACTGTCGCTGACACCGCAGTACGCGGCGGCAGCTACGTGACTCTCCCCGCCGGCAGCGTCCCCGCCGGCGTCGAGGGCAGCTATGTCACCGTCGCCGGTGCCCGAAACCTGCCCCCCACCACCCGTGGCAGCTATGTCACAGTAGACGGCACTCCCGTTGTTGCCGCCAGCGTCATCGAAGGCAGCTACGTAACGCTTCCGACGGCGGCCTAGGGTCCAGCGCCTTGCGGGGGATAGCACCACCGCCGGGCATAAAAGGAGGCCGACGGCGACACTGGGTGTCGTCATCGGCCTCCTTTTTCGTGCCATCGGGGAAAGTGCCGGCGCGCGGCTTGGCATAGGTCCGGCCTGCCGGCCCACCGGGTGGACTTGCAGGTGCGCAACTAGCCCGCCACCGCCGCCTTCGCGGCCCGCGAGGCTTCCATCCACTCGCTCAGCCACGGGGCCCGGACGCTCGAGGTGATGCGGCAGTCGGCCACGAAGGTTCCCTTCGCGCCGGCGTCGATCCAGTTCGTGAGCGCGGAGAGGTCCGCCAGCGAGCGGATGATCGCCGACTCGGCACTGAGCGCGCGGGCGATGCTGCTGAAGTCCACTTCGGGGATCAGCATGGGCTTTTGGGTCAGGCCCTGGGAGCCGTACTGGTGGATTTCGGCTCCGTAGGCGGCATCGTTGTACATCACCACGACGGCGCTGCTCGTCGCACCGATCAGCGATTCGAGGTCGGACAGGCCCATCAGGAAACCGCCGTCGCCGGAGGCCAGCACCAGGGTGCGGCCGTCCTCCACTGCCCGGGCCGCCCCGACGGCGCTGGCAAGGCCCAGCCCGAGCTATCGATCGATGCCCTGGTCCGTCAGCCAGTATCCCGTCAGCGCTGAACGGGCCCTCTTCCGGAGGTGTCCGTCGCCGATTTGCGCTTCCTCCGGTACGCACCTCATTGCCGCTCCCAAAACTGATGAACCGGCTGTCCGGTTTTCGCTGTTCCGACGTTAGCCGGGTAACACCTCTTGCATCGTCTCAGGACTGTGCCCGCAACCTATGGGTCATGTCCCCATAGGGAAGGAGCAGTTCGATTCCCAGGGCGGCGCCGTTCCCAGTGGCGGCGCCAAAATCTATAGTGGGGCATGGCCATGTTAAGGGTTTCGCTTCGCTTATCAGCGGTGTCATTTGCGGTAACCGGTGTGTTGCTCATCGCCGTGACCTTGCTGCACCCGAGTATTTTCGATCGGCCGGTCGGTGATGTGGTCCTGGAATCGGCGGCGTGGTGGGTTCCCGTGCACCTGGCTGGCTTGGTTGTCTTTGTTCTGACAGTTTTTGGAGCGACCGGCCTTGTTGCCGCCCATGGGGATCAAATGGGCAGGCTGGGACATGCAGGCCTAGTGGTCACTCTGGTGGGTGCAGGCTGTACCGGCGGTCTTGCCGCCGTCGAAGCGATAGTATTTCCGGTGCTTGCGGAGCGGGCTCCTGACCTGCTTCGGCTTGACGGGCCGCTAATGGCTTCCTGGCCGATGATCGTCGTCGGCGTTGCAGCCCTCGGATGGTTTCTGGGTCTGGGGATGATCGGTGCCGCGGCGGCCCGCTGCTCCGTTTTCCCCCGTGCAGCCGGGGTGCTGCTGGCAGTGAGCAGCATTCTGTTCGTCGCCCTTGAGGGTCCGTTCGTTCCGGTGTTGGGCCTGCTCGCGGGCGTGCTTTTCGGCGCCGTCCTGATCTGGTGGGGCTGGCTTTTGGGGAAAGCCGCTGCTGGATCTCCCCAGATGCCATCGCACTGACGCAAGGACCGCCACCCACAGGTGGAACGCTCCGATGCTGATTCTCTCGCCGATGCCCGGGACGAGGTTCGGGTCCGGAGAGGTATCCCCGTGTATTGACGGCCTGGATCCGGAGGAATAGCGTCGGCGGTAGCGGGGTCATTCACCCCGTTTCCACGGGATAAGGGGCCGGATCTGGGCCGCTCCTGCACGGCCATGGAACTCATGCAGGAAGGCGGAACCAAGCGGCGTGATGCCCTGGTGGAGGCCCTCAGCTCCGTTGGGGGAACGCTGGAAAGCTTCTACTACGCCTTTGGCTACTATGACGTCCTCGGCGTTTTTGAGGCGCCGGACGATGCCAGTGCCGCAGCACTGTCGCTGCTCATCAATTCGACGGGGAGCGTCAACGTCCGCCTGAAGCCGCTCCCGTCTGTGGAAGACCTCGACGAAGCGGCCAAGAAGACGCCGGCCTACCGCGCCCCGGGACAATAGGCGCCCGGGACAATTGGGGAGTTTGGCACCCTGCCAGCCGGCCGCCGTCGTAAAGTACGACGGCGGCCCGCCGGGTGTGTGCGGCAGGCACGACCAGCTAGCCCGCCACAGCCGCCTTCGCGGCCTTCGAGGCTTCCATCCACTCGCTCAGCCACGGTGCCCTGACGGTCGAGGTGATGCGGCAGTCGGCCACGAAGGTTCCCTTGGCGCCGGCGTCGATCCAGTCCGTGAGTGCGGAAAGGTCCGCCAGTGAGCGGATGATGGCCGACTCGGCACCGAGCGCGCGGGCGATGCCGCTGAAGTCCACCTCGGGGATCAGCATGGGCTTTTGGGTCAGGCCCTGGGAGCCGTACTGGTGGATTTCGGCTCCGTAGGCGGCATCGTTGTACATCACCACGACGGCGCTGCTCGTCGCACCGATCAGCGATTCGAGGTCGGACAGGCCCATCAGGAAACCGCCGTCGCCGGAGGCCAGCACCAGGGTGCGGCCGTCCTCCACTGCCCGGGCCGCCCCGACGGCGCTGGCAAGGCCCAGCCCGA
>NZ_PJIW01000012.1:113327-165155 GCF_002929755.1 Arthrobacter sp. 4R501
GCCGGAGGCCAGCACCAGGGTGCGGCCGTCCTCCACTGCCCGGGCCGCCCCGACGGCGCTGGCAAGGCCCAGCCCGATGGCCTGGTATGCGGTCCCCACCATGATCAGGTCCTGGGGCCTCGGGATGCGCCAGTACATGGGTGCCCAGCCGACGAAGTGCCCTCCGTCCTGGACCACCGTGCGGCGCTCCGGCAGCACGGCATCCAGTGCCGTGGCCAGGGAACGCGGGTCCAGCCGGCCGTCCGGGGTCTCGTCGGAGCCCGAGTGGTGGGCGGGTCCTTCGGCCAGGCGCTTGCGGGCTTCCGCCCGCCAGGCTTCTGCGCGGCTGGCGTCCGTCGAGGCCAGGCTATCCAGCATCCCCAGGAGGCGTCCCGCAGCAGACTTCACGTCCGCGCTGACGAACATATCCACCCGGGGGTGCGTGGGCTGCAGGGCGGCGTCGATCTGGATGACGGTGCTGTCCGGGCCGAGCAGGTGCCCGAACCGCATGGTGAAGGGGCTCAGGCTCGCCCCGGCCACGAGGACCACATCGGCCTCGCCCATGAGCGCGGCCGCGGTGTCCGTGCCGAAACCGCCGGCGACGCCCAAGTACCCCTCGCCTTTGAGGAGGTTGAGCGCCAGGGCGGTTCCGGCAGTCAGTGCGCCGAGACGGTCGGCGAGCTCCCGGAGCTCCGGGCCGGCTCCGGCGAGGTGCGCACCGCGGCCGGCGAGGATCAGCGGCCGCTTCGCCCCGGCGAGCAGTCGGGCTGCCTGCCCAAGGCCGCCGTCGACGTCGTCCATCACGTGAGGTGCCAACGTCGCCGGAAGTTCCTCGTCTGCAGCCTCCAGTGCCGCGAGGTCGTAGGGAATGGCAATGACGACGGCGGTGCGCTTAGTGAGTGCGTACTCCACCGCCTGCCGCGTGATGGAGCCCGCGGCTTCGCGGGTGACGGTGAAGGTCGCCGCGCCGAGGCCTGCAGCGATGGCCGCCTGGTCCACGTCCTGGGGCCGGGCGCCAGTGCTCGGCGCGTCCCCGGTGACCAGCACCACGGGGATCTGCGCTTGGACCGCCTCCGCGAGGGCGGTGAGTGCATTGGTGTAGCCGGGGCCGTAGGTGGTGGTGCCCGCTGCGAGACGTCCTGACGTCCGGTAGTAGGCGTCGGCCGCGGCGATGGCGGCGCCCTCATGGCGGACGGGGGAGAAGCGGAGGCCCAGCTTTTCCGCGGCGTCCAGGAAGTAGACGTTTCCGTTGCCCATCACGCCGAAGACATCGCTGAGGTAGCTGCTGAGAACCTGTGCAACGCGGCCTGAGACGGTGAGAGTAGTCATGCAGGAATCTTGTGGGCTGGTTCACAGATAGGCAAGAGGAGTGAATTTGATTGGGATATTTGGCAGGAGAGCGCGGGCACAACTGAAAATTTGCCCAGTTGTGGCGTGCGTCACCCGAACTTAGGTGGAGGGGCGGGATTCCTGCTCGGAGAGCCGGCTCAGGAGGCCGTCGTAGCGGGGCGGCATAAGTTCCAGCACGGAAATGGCTGTGCTGGTCCGTTGGATCCCCTCGATTTCCAGGATCTGGTTGGTGATGCGGTAGAGATCGGCCGTGCTGCGTGCCACCACCTTGGCCATGAGGTCCGCATCCCCGGTGGTGGCGTGCACCTCGATGACCTCCGGAATCGCGGCGAGCCCGTCTTCCACCGCACCTGTCCGGGTCTGGCTGATGGACAGTGAGAGGAAAGCCATGAGGTCATAGCCAAGCGCGGCGGGATCCAGTCGCCTGCTGAAGGAACGGAGGGCGCCGCTGCGCTCGAGCCGTGCCAGCCGGGCATGGACCGTGTTCCGTGCGACGCCGAGCGTCCGCGAGAGTGCCAGGGCGCTGGCTTCGGGATCCTTGTCGAGGGCCAGGATAATCCTGCCGTCGAGGGAATCCACGGTGCGGGGGTTCGGGATGGTCATATTTTCACCACAGACAGTAGAAGTTGAGCAGAAGTCCCAATGGGTTGAGCGTATCTTGCATTGTGGGCCGGGTCACAACATGATCGTTGATCATGACCCGTGATCAACTCCTGACCGCACCGGACACCGCGCTTCCCACCCTTCGCGGCGCGGTGTCCGGCCTCCCGCCCTACGTCCCGGGCCGGCGCACCGCCGGCACGGACATCGCGGCCCTCGCCAGCAACGAAAGCCACTACGAGCCACTGCCCGCTGCCGCCGCTGCCGTGGCCGCAGCGGCCGGTACGATGAACCGCTACCCTGACAGTGCCGCCGTCGAACTCCGTGAACGGATTGCGCAACACCTCGGCCTCACAGTCGCAGAGGTCGCGGTGGGACCCGGCAGTATTGGCGTCCTCCAGCAGATCATCACCGGCCTGTGCGACGCCGGGGATGAGGTGATTTTCGCATGGCGCTCCTTCGAGGCCTACCCCATCCTGGTTGAGCTGGCAGGCGCCCGGCCGGTCCGCATCCCGCTGGACGGCACTGAGGGCCACGACCTCGATGCCATGGCCGCGGCCGTCACCGCCCGCACGAAGGTCATCCTGCTCTGCACCCCGAACAATCCCACCGGCGTGCCGATCAGCCACGAACGCATCGAGGCCTTCCTGCAGTCCGTCCGCTCCGACATCCTCGTGGTGATCGACGAGGCCTACGTGGAATACGCCGAAGCCGGCAGCGGCCCCGATTCCCTGGCGCTTTACCGCCAGTACCCGAACGTCTGCATCCTGCGCACTTTCTCCAAGGCCTACGGGCTCGCCGGCCTGCGCGTGGGATACGCCGTGGCGGCGCCGGGCATCGCCGAGGGACTGCGGCGGACCGCCCTTCCCTTTTCGGTGAGCGCGCTCGCCCAGAAGGCGGCCATCGCGTCGCTGGACGCCGGGGAGGAGATGGAAGCGCGCGTCGCGGCCGTCAGGCAGGAGCGCGCACGGATGGCCGCGCAGCTGGAAGCCCAGGGCTGGAAACTGCAGGGGAGCCAGGGCAACTTCCTGTGGATCCGTGCGGATGACCGCCTCCAGGCGAGGCTGGTGGACGCGTTCGACCGCGCGGGCATCCTGGTCCGGGCGTACCAGGGGGACGGGGTGCGGATCACCGTGGCCGCCCCCGCCTCCAACGACCGCGTGCTCCGGCTCCTGGAAGCCCACGCAGCCTGACAAACGACTGACCTGAAACCCCAACCCGTTCCACCTACAACCAGAGGACTCCCCATGGAACAACAGACAATGACGTCTGGCCGCGCGCTCGGCGCCGCACTCAAACCCCGCCAGCTCACCATGATGGGGCTCGGAAGCGCCATTGGCGCGGGCCTGTTCATCGGCTCGGGCGCCGGCATCCAGGCTGCCGGCCCGGCCGTGCTGATCTCCTACCTCGTGGCCGGCACCCTCATCATCCTGGTGATGTGGGCCCTCGGCGAGATGGCTGCCGCCAATCCGGACAGCGGTGCCTTCTCCGTCTATACCGCCAAGGCCTACGGGCCGGTGGCCGGTGCCACGGTGGGCTGGCTCTGGTGGCTGCAGCTCGTGGTGGTCATCGCGGCCGAAGCGCTCGGTGCGGCAGGCCTGCTGTCCACCATCTTCCCGGCCCTGCCGGTGTGGCTGATGGCCTTCGTGTTCATCGTGGTGCTCACCGCTGTGAACCTCACCAGCGTGAAGAACTTCGGCGAGTTCGAGTTCTGGTTCGCCCTGCTCAAGGTGGCAGCAATCATCGGGTTCCTTCTGGTGGGCGCCGCCCTGCTCTTCGGCTGGCTGCCGGGCGTCCGGTCGCCGGGCCTGGTCAACTTCACCGGAGACGGATTCGCGCCCGATGGGTTCGCCGGGATCGCCACGGCGCTCTTCGTGGTGGCGTTCGCTTTCGGCGGCACCGAAATCGTGTCCGTGGCGGCAGCTGAGACCGCGGAGCCGGCCCGCAGTGTGCGGACGGCGGTCCGGACCGTGCTGTGGCGCATCCTGGTCTTCTACATCGGCGCGATCTTCGTGATCGCGGCGGTGGTTCCCGTGGGTTCGGCGGGGCTGAAGAGCCCGTTCGCCGCGGTGCTGGAGGCTGCCGGCATGCCCGGCGCGGCCACCGCCATCACCCTGGTGGCCGTGGCAGCGCTGCTCTCCGCCCTCAACGCCAATCTCTACGGCGCTTCACGGATGGCGTTCTCCCTCGCCGAGCGGGGTGAGGCTCCGCGCCTGCTTGCTTCCGTGTCCAAGGCACGGGTCCCGGTTGTCGCAGTCCTGGCCAGCGTCTCCTTCGGCGTTGTCACGGTTGTGCTGGAGTTGGCTTTCCCCGAGAAGGTCCTTCCCGTCCTGCTCAATATCGTGGGCTCGACCTGCCTGCTGGTGTGGACGTCCGCGCTCCTCGCCCAGCTCGCGCTGCGCCTCCGCGCCGACCGCGAGGGAACGGAGCTTCCCCTGCGAATGCCCGGTTTCCCCTGGCTCACGTGCTTTGGCCTGCTCATCCTCGCGGCGATCTTCACGGTGGGCTTCATCGGCGAGGATTCCCGTCCCCAGCTCCTGAGCACTTTCGCGCTCGTGGCGCTGCTGGCGGTAGCGAACTGGCTCCACCACCGTTCTGGGAAGGTTGTACCCATTGAAGCATCGGACGCGGCCAAGGCCCCGGTGCTCATCGACTGAATCCCGTGCACGGAACCCACTTCACGGGTTCCTCGAAGGCGCAAGCCGCGCGGCCGAAAGAACCCTTGTTGGATCGCCAGAAACCGGCTTTCCGAGTTCGCCAGTCCCCGATAGGAAGCGGATGCGCGCTCTTTTGTCCATCGGCTGCCGGCGAACTATCTGTTCACGGGGGCCGTCAAAATAGGCTTGGCCACACAGTTGTAGCCGCGAATCCAGTTCTTACCCAGTATTTCAATAGTCCTGAACTCAGCTGCTGGTATCGCCATCTGCTCCTGTGCCGTCTTTAGGTCCTGCTCATAGCTCTCTAGGAGCTTCGCATCGCGGGCGGTCATCTTCAGGATCACAGAACCCCGGTTTGCTGCTTCGAGTAGCTGGGCCATTACGTTTGCTCGGAAGGCGGCAGTTTCCTCCTTTTGCACCTCTGGCTCCTTTACATGTGTGTCCGGTTGCCAGGAGCCATCCGGAAGTACTCTGACCACGAGAGCTATGGTCTGTTCTCTATTGACGTAGCGAGTCGTGCACTTGCCGGACCATTCAACGAAATAGACCATGGCGAGTTCTCCCGCCAAAAACAATAGGAGTGCGGTGATAGCGAAGACCGGGCCCCAAACAAACCATAGTGCGGCGGTGAAGGCGGCGAGGAACAGTGGCGCGATCCAGTGGACGACGGCGCGGCCTTCGGTGTTCCGATGGAACAGTATTGCCTTCAGAGTGAGCCACGCGAAGCGCCAAGATGCCTTCTTCGTCATGACGTGAGCGGGGGCCGGAGGTTGGGGTCTGGTCACGGCTGAAGCCTACCGTTAGTCAATGCGGATTTCAGTCAATCGTCCCCGTGCCCAGCGCTGCACGGCACTGGCCGCCAAATTGCGGGCCAACTGCCCTCCCGCGGCCTCGTTACGACGTCGAGGCAGCCGCCGGGGAGGGTCGCGCAGAGGTGTTCCGGTTCCTAGGAAAAGGAACACTCAGAGTTGCCCCGATAGTCGGCTGTTCAGGTCATTGTCAGCAACAGAGCCGATCCGCCGAGTAACATCTCCCCATGCCGCAACTAAGGAAGAAGCGCACCTGGCTCTCAGCCGCGAAAGCTCATGAGAACGCCAAAGACCTGGGCCCGCTGGAACGCGTGGAGCCGGCTACCCGCCGCGGGGACGGTTCTCCGCAGGTTTGCCCTGGTCACGTTTATGTGACCCGCACAGGACAGGTCTTCCACCCAGCCTGGTGCATTGCCGTCGGCACCGCCTGGGATGATAAGCCCGAAGGGTTGCTCATGATAGCAGAATTCGGTGTCGCTGGTCGCCGTCGATGCAAGTCCTGTGATGAGCCGTTTCAATTCTAAGAAGAGACCTGGCACTCTTCTGGTCCAACCGAAATCTCTCGGCTCGTTGGTGCTTAAAGTGCGGCTTGACACAGCGAGTTGCCCGCTGGCCGGACCATCCCCTGTCCAAGGTAATGGAACACGGCAGAAGTCGTCTCACCTGCGTGGATCTTGGTTCAGCTGTTGGCCCAAGTCAGACAGTTCCTTGTTCAGGTCCGAACACGCAACAGCAAGGGCGTGAGACCCGCGCTGCAAATGGACTTCTGAACAACATGCATCTTCAATCAGTTTTGTCGGAGTGCCGCCAGAGGATGGATGTTTCCCTGCTGGCCATGACGAACGAGTCGACAGTTGCTTTGCAGTTGCCGGCTACAGGACGCCAGCGTTCATATAGCGCGGGGTTGGACAGAAAGTGGATTGCCTGCCCGAGTTTGGCGAATTTGGTTGAGTCGAATTCTCGCCGGGCAGGTTTGGGATGAGTCATGGTGATCTTCTTTCAGATGAGTGTGCATTGCGTGTTCAAGGAGGCTAGCACCATTATTGCTCTGTGCACAGCAGTGCCATTCATGTGCACTATGAGCTAGAATTTGAGAATGACACCCAACGCCATCGCTGCGGACAAAGCGCAGATCGTCCGTTTCCAGAATGAGGTTTCCTACCTGGATCGAATGTATCCGTCGGAGGATGAGGTGCGTGACGACGCGGAGCTACTGAACTCGAAGGAAGGCCTTCTGATCATCGCTTGGCTCTGGCCGAGCCCGCTCTATCTGGAGGGCGACGATCCGTTTTATATCGCGTCGCGAGTAAACCAAGCTGTTTGGGAGAATGTCGCCAAACTCTCGCCGGGGATTGGTGCAGAGAACGGAACTGCGGCTGTGGAGTACGCGTTGAAACGCCGACTGCAAAGACAGCGCGAAATCATCGCTAGTCGCTTTGACCGGATCATTAAGTGGACAGCGGAGGCGGTTGGTTGCTCCATTGAGGATCTTAGAACCCACCTGAAATGGTCGGTCCCTCTCACCGACCAAGATCTGCATCGGCTGCTCACCGGGTACACGCCGTTCGCGTTCCCGGTCATTGTCAGACTATGCAGCGCCCTCCAGCTGGAATTTGTGGACGCTGGCTTCCAAATCGACCCGGCCGGCCTTCTGCACCGCATCGAACGGTCAGTCGTTGCGAGCAGTATCTCCAGCCAGCTGCAGTACCTCACTGTCGATAATCTCGAGAGCATCGCGAAGAAGCTTCCACGAGGATCCGCCGATGCTGGGCGGGCACAGGACCTGGATATCTATCATGCTCCTCAGCCTGGTGGCCGCTACTGGTCGCTTTACACGGTCCTCGCTGCAGACGAGAGGGTTGCCCCTGACTACACACTCGCCGAGATTGACCGCTTCCTTGTTGAGGCTGGCGCGAAGCGCCTTCCTGCCAGCGCCACCGCCGACCGATCGTGGTGGTCGGGAAGCGGAACGAAGCCTGAAGGTCGCCCTCAAGTCAGCGCTTGGTGGGCGGCTGGCTACCGAATCCGAAAGGTTGCAACCTATCCTTCGTCTGGCCAGATCAAGGCCGTCGGGTTCGCGGCTCTTCCGGGGAGAAGCGAGTGGCTGTCCAACCCAAATCGAACGGTTCAGCGGGAGTACCGAGTCCGCGGCTCGGAAAAGGTTTGGATCTACCCCAAGCTTGACGGCGCTATCGCCGGGCTGACTGTGCTTGCAGGGGCGATTGAAATGGTCGCGAAGGAACTCGATGTCGAGGGACTCGCAGCCGCGCTGACTCCGCTTGCAAAGGCGACTGAAATGGTCGCGAAGGAAGTCGATGTCGAGGGACTCGCAGCCGCGCTGACTCCGCTTGCAAGGGCGACTGAAATGCCAACAAAGGAAGTTGACCTCCAAGGCTTCAAGGCCGGCCCGACTGGGATGACGGCAGCCCTCCAGCGCATCACAGAACTGAATCTCTCTCGCGCCAAGCTCGAGGCCAACGTACCTGATGACCCAGACGTACACCGCCTGGTTAGATTCCTTAGTGAAGTCGGCGAAGCCAGCCGCTCCCAGATCGAGGGCCACATCAAAGAGACGCAGAACATGGCAGTGGACCCGGCCTGGATGAAAAATCTGCTGACGAAAGCCAGGCGGCAAGGCTGGACGGTCAACAACGGAACACGGAACCAGCCGAGATGGGCCGTAAAACGGTCGGCGCAACGATAAGCGGGCGCTACGCGCCGAAGTGGCTCGGACGCTCCGCCTTGAGTCTGATTGCCTTCGCGGACGAGATCGGCGGTTGAGCGGTGACCGGGGGCTTTGATCTTGGCAAGGTCAAGACCGCGGCATTGAGGTTCACGATCATGGCCGCTCCTAGCCGCCCAAATTTATCCTGCGCCGCGTCCGGAGTAAAACACTCGAGGGTCGGCAGCGCGCATCCTGCGGACGGCCCCAGTTGCGCGGGAATTGCGGTCGTTGTGCCTGGGGGAGTGGCATCACGTAGCGCGTCCCAATTCCTTGGAATTGGTACTCCACGCAGTCGTCACTCGCCGTCCGTCAACTGAGGAATATCCGTCCACTCCGACCTCCAACCACAGCCGGCACAAACGTTGGACTCCTGATAGGAACCCTGGAATGTCGGGCAGTCCCCGCCTTGCACGACTGGTCCTCCCCCAAAGCGTAGGACGGTCGCGGAATCTCCCTGGAAGGTGAACTACGGAGCCTGTTCCGGGCAGTAGTGGCCGATTGACCTAGCCAAGACGAACGCCACCTGAACCTCAAACTCGGGGGTATCGTCAGGCTTTATGAGACCGTTGCGAATCTCACCGTATGAGATGCCGTCGCGCCGCATCTTGCAAATGTAGTGGGCGAGCTCGACTAGGGACTCGTCACTATAGGTACTGAAGAAGGACGCGTTAGCTCGAATGTCCTCGATGAACGGCTTGTCGGGCGGTGGGCTGGAGCACCCTGTCAGGAGCGAGGCCACAGTCAGTAGGCCGCCGATGGCGACGTTGACCGCCCGGGCCCTCGAGCCTCCATTTGAAGCCGCGCGGCGTAGATCTCCTGGGTAGTTCGCAGTCTGGTCCCGAGGTAGCGCTTGCATGTGTGCGTTCAGTTCATCCTCGATCCCCATAAGCAGATGATAGAAGCTAATACCCCTATGTTGTCAGGGCGCATGGGTACGGTTGAGCCGGCGTACATAGCGTCTAGTAGTACAGAAGATGGTTCCACTTGATGTTTAGGAATACATGATCATCAGGTGCAGCTATGGGGACCGGACCCCAAGGCGGTCCCGTAACGGTATCTACCGCAGCAGCTCTTGCTTCTGGAGACCAGGTTCCGTTCTTCCAAAGGAAGTGGTCGTAGTGCCAGAATCCGTTGTAGTCGTATAGGCGAACAAACGAATGCTCGCCATGGACGTGATTCAGTTGCGTCACTTCGATACGGAGTCCATGTGTCCCCGAACCCGGCGTTTCTACTAATTGCACGGTGGCATTTGGCAGTGACTCTAGGTCATCACAAAGGTTCTTGAAGATTTTGCGCCATATAAATCGTGGAGCCATTTTCGCTCTCATCTGCCCAGTTGGAACGGTTTTAGTAGTCCGCGTTTCGATCCTATGTCCATCGCTCCGTCCCTGAACGATCCGACTCTCGCATGGCGCATCCTGAAAAATTGGCGAAGTTCGATCTGCTGCGCCGAATGAACGAGAGCAACACTCGCCGCACAAAACAAGATTGAGATTGCCAGCATCCCACTTCCTAGGAACCGGGACACTCCGTGCGACACTGCCCGACCGGGGCAACAGGAGGTGTGGAGCTGGTTCAGCACCGCTGTTAGCGCCCAGCATCCCTCAGCGCATTAAGGACAAGCCGCCGATACTTTCTGGGGTCGTTCCCGTGGACCCGACCGTTCGCTGCCGAGTAGTGAGGCACCTCGACCCATCTGACGCTAGTGAGGTCTAGCGCTGCCGCGAGGACAGTCTCATGCTCCTTGAAGGCCTTCGTGGCCGTCGTGCCAATCACGATGACAAGCGGATCGGCAGCACCTAGAGCCTGAAACTGATCTACCAGCACCGCGACGTCACGGTGAATGGTCGTGGCGTTCAAATCCAGAGTGTTCGACTTTGAATTGACCTCGGTGAGCAGGTCCGTCATGTAGGCGCCCCAGTGCAAGGTGTCACGGAACGCCTCGGCAAGGAAGTGGTCGTTGTGTCGCGGCGACGTGTGAAAGTTCTGCCACGGCCTGCGTTGGACTGACGATTCTCCAGGATTTAACCCAAGGATGACGGAGCGAGCGTGGAGAACCCCGTCAAGATCTCCAAAAGGGAAGGAGATGTCGCTCATCCGGTCGTACGACGCCGACGGAGGCCACACCGCCCATGACGCCGTCATCTCATAACGGGCCATCGTCTCCAGCAGCGATGTCATGGGCACAGTATCGCATTTATGTCTCCGCCCGTCCCGTTCTATCCACCGCACCAGGCGGGTGTAATCACTAGGACCACACCTGTGGCCCACGCCAGAGTGGCGCCCGACGACGCCTGACCTGCACAAACGAGGTCTGTTCCTTGCCGGAGTCCCGTCGGACGCCGAGAGAACCTAGGAACTGGGACACCCTGGGCCCGCACATATGGGTTCTCCGCGAAGGGCGCTCGTCAAGGCCTTGACCGGCGCGCATTCGGCGGTTTTGTCCACCTTGTCCGATCCGAAATCGACCCTATATGTGCGAAGACATCTGCAACTCTCTGTCGTGAAGGAACCAAGTTGACGTTGCCTTTACCCTGTTCAGCCCCGTGCCACTGGTCTGTTGTTCTTCGGCGCCCCTAGCAGAGTTATTCGCTCCCGGATGGCCGTCAGCGACTCTTTGAATTCCTCGGTCAGGACGGCTAGCTCCACAAAAGATTCAGCTGCCAGCAGCACCATGCTGGGCAGCATCGCGTCGAACCGGCTCCGAGGGGTGGGCTCCATATGAAGGTTTGCGGCAGGCTCGTCTGGGTCGAAGTCGACATAACTAGCTGAGCTAGTGAGCGTTGCGTGAGACTCCTGCGTTTCCGCTAGCCAGATTTTGAACAGGATCTCGAAATCGGGAATGTCTTTCATAAGTGATGTCATGTCTTTGAACGAAATCTTTTCGGAATCAGGGTCAGTCTCGGATTGGAGAGCCGCGATGACATCCGCAGCACCTTCGGGAAGCGGCGTGCCAGTCGCTGCAGCGCGCGTAATTTTGCCCAAGCTATGCTTGCGGTGGTTCAAAACTGCCTCGACGAAGATGCGGGAATCGACAGTGGTGGACCAGTGCAGCCTGATCACGTGCTCAACTACGGAGCGACGAAGCGGTGCACACTCGGCCTCATAGCCGCCGGCCTCCAAGACCCTGATGGCCTCCGCCGTCCGGAGCACCCTAATCAGCCATCCCCAGCTGATGCTCACCGCCCGTGCTGCCGCCTGATCATCTCGATTCCAGTCACCAACCGGCCTCGCGGGTGGTCGAGGAGAATGCTCAATCAGTGCCCTTAGGTCCGCCAGGATCCTATCTTCGCTGTCGCTCTGCACGCTGGTCATGTTTCAAGACTGGTCCCGAATATCGTCAAGGGCCGATCCCGACACGCCAGGGTCAATCGCGACACGGGCCCGAGCGTAGAAGCCACAAGTGCGGCGTACAGCTGGCCGTTAGATCCGAGGGGATATCCGGCGAGAGTCGATAAGCAGTGGGCACTCCGGGAAGTGCCTGGCCGAGGGTGAAGCCCCGGTCTCTTTGGCGGCTGCTGGAATTAGGCAGCGCGGGACGTCTATTCCGTCATTGCCCTTGTCCGTTCCTGTCCCCGCTCGGCCTTGATGAGACGCACATGGTCCCACTCGCGCTCAATTCCTGCTGCGACCCCAGCAGCGCCGCCGCTGAGATCGGTTCCATTCAGGAACAACACTGCGAGGCTTGTCTCCTGCATGTAGACAGCTGCCGCGCGTCGCGCGGCCTCGCCAACATTTTTCGCTGAAACGAAGAGGATGACGTTGCTCTTGAGCGACTGAGCTACGCCGACCTCCCGGTCAATAATCTCGCGGCCGTTGATTGCCGAGGCCTTACTCTGCAGTTGGATCAGCAGGTAGGGGTTGTTGGACGTCTCCGCCACCAAGTCGACTTCTGCCCCAGCGGTTTGGTCGCCACGGAGACGCCAGCCGAGGAAGCGCGCCCCGATCATCCGTATGACCTGGACGCATACGCCCTCCAGGGCGAGGCCGCGTGTGTGGTTGGTTGCGTTCTTCACGTCGTTGACGACCGTAAGCAGATCCCTGAGTGGGCGGCGGAGTGAAGCAGGGTCGAGGAGGTGGGTCTGCTCCAGTACCGTGTTCATGAGCGGTTCGCTGATGATCTCACGGAACTTCTCGGTAGGTGTGACGCGACCTGACTTTGCACCACGGCCGCCGGTAGCCTTCTCGAGCTCGATCCAGCCGGCGTCGGCGAGGCTCCTAACCACACGCTCAGCGAAGGTCTTGGTGTCGAACCTGACGTCGGGGGTCTGCCCCTCCGCGAGCGAACGCACCTTAGAAGCCATCGGTGATTCCTCGTCGGTGTAGGTGGCCAGTGCGCGCAGGAAGGCTTGCTGCTGCTTGCTGAGGTCCGCGATCTCGGATATCTCGACCGTGGAGGCGCCCGTGAGCTTCTTCACGACGGCGGAGTCAATCATCCACTGGCCCTTGCCAGCTATGAATACTCCGGCACGTTCCAACAAGAGACGTAGCGGGTTGATGTCCTCGCCGCTGTCACCCCCCGAGCCGATGCCTAGGGTGCTGAGCTCTTGGGCGACAGTCTCAACCTTGACCTTGACTCCACGTGATTGAAGTGAATGGACTGCTTCGACGACCTGCAGGCCGTGGAGGTTCAGGAGAATGTGCTGACCCAACCGCTCATGGAACGCTTGCTCACCTTGGGTCTTAAGCAGATCCTCACCAAGCGCGGTGAGCGCGTACTCCTTGTCCCCAATCACCAGACCATAGGAACGCATCGCTAGAAATGCGTTCATGCCGGAAGTTCGGCGGTTCTTGTCATCGCGACCTGCGAAGAAGGCATCCCCGATCGCGTCATGCAAGGCGCTTCTGTCGCCAGGGGTATCTCGCACCAGTCCCAGTGCCAGACGGAGGTTAATCTGGTTTGGGCTGATCTGCTTCCCGTATGGGAGACGCTCATTTAACACAAAGAACTACTCTAGCGGCCGTGTCGCCTTATGGGCACGGGCAAAAACGAGGGGAATGTCTACTCGTGTAAGCCTACTGCTGACAACCACTTCCGGTAGCTCCTTCACGCACCTGCGGCCTTTTCCTACAAGGGCACCTGACGACCGCACGCACATGCAGGGAGGGCGGCTGTCCTCCGACACTGTGGTGGTCTGAGATGAGCGGTCAACCAGGATCTCGGGGGGAATCGTCTGATAGGAACACCACCAGATCTTCATCTGTGGGTGCTCTGACCTCCACAGGCACTATGGCTGCAGTGGGGGGGGGGGAAGTAGTCGTTGATGGACGTCTGACCATCAAGTTCAGGGATGAGATCCCTCCGGTTGTTGTTCCATGTCATGATCGATCGTAAACACCCGACTCAGGAAAGACCTGATGATTCACTCTCCAGTCGTTCCCCATCCGCTACGCTTGGACGTCCGTAAAATCTGATTGCCCGGCAACCGACCCGTGATCAGCAGCACAGAAAGACCGTGAATGGCACACACTGAGGCAACCCGAGGCCTTACCGCAGTGTTGTTCAACCCCCCTCTGTCTACTGGCGCGAGAACGCTCGCTAGGGTCGCTCTCGCTGCCAAGCTTCTAGGCCACCAAGAAGCTGTGATAGTGAATCTCTTCCCACTAGCCACAAAAAGCGTTCTGGAGGTCAACACGATCGGCAAGGACGGTGACCTCTGGCTTTCGGCTCGTTCTGATATTGCCGAACGACTAGCAGCGAGCGGGGACGTTCTGCTGGCCTATGGATGCCAGGAACCAGTCGGAGAGGTACGGGTTCACTTTAGGGCTCAAATTGCGTGGCTCCGCCAAAGGTTGCACGACCTTGGCAGCACAACATGGTCGGTAAGCGACCAGCCGAGACATCCATCCCGCTGGCAACGCCATACGGCACGGAGTTACCCTGGCATGCCTTTCGACAAGGCGTTGGAGCTATCGCTCCAACAAGCCCAATGAGGCGAATGTCTCAAACGGGTGGGCCAAATGCGTGGCGTGTCGATTACGAGGGGCGTCTGATCAGCTCATAGCATAGGAGCTGTGCAGATCCTTCAAGACAAAGCCCCAGAATCATCCACGGAGTCCGGGTGTAGCCCCGCTGAAATTGCTGCAATGGTTCGCCTAAATCGCGAGAACCACGGGCTGACTCAGCATCAACTTGCGACCCGCATGGGATCCAGTCAGTCGATCGTCGCCCGATGGGAAACTGGAGAGCACGAAATCACTATGGCTAACCTAGCAAGGATCGCTGACGCCCTAGGCGTCGTCTTCGTCGTGCGCTTTGGTGTGACGGGCGACAAGAAATGAGTCGCGTCGTAACGGAGCCGTACAGGCGGGAAATTATCGGCGCAAAAGGATCCATCTTTTATAGGGCCCATAGCTATCACACGAAGGTTCCGCCCGAGGGCATCGTCCCGGTCATCGAGCACTACACCAACCCCGGGGACACCGTTTTGGACCCGTTTTGCGGTTCGGGGATGACCGGAGTTGCGTCCCTGCTGACGGGGCGAAAAGGGGTGCTGTCCGATTTGTCGCCCGCGGCCGTCCATATAGCTGCTGGGTACACGGCACCCAATGATCCTGCTGCCCTGGCTGAGGCTGCACGTGCCTTGCTCGCAGATCTGGCAGATCTTGAGCAGGAGCTATACGGGACAAAGTGCGGGCGCTGCACAGGCGATGCCCGAATCGAGTACACCGTCTGGTCCGATACCGTTGTCTGCCCAGGGTGCAGTCATGAAGTACTTTTTTGGGATGCCGCGCGGCAGCCAGACGGGACGATTTCTAAGAACCTAGTGTGCCCACTTTGCTCCACCAGCTTCCGCAAAGGGGACACGCAGATACGCCCCGGCGCTCCTGTGCTGGTCTCAGTCGGCTGCCTGAGCTGTCGTAGCCGTGAGCAGCGGCCATTGACTCCGGTCGAGTTGAAAATGGCTCACTATGCCCATCGAAGGGAAATCACTGACTGGTATCCCACCGCTCCCTTGGAAAGTTGGCGTGAAATGTGGCGCGGGCAGCACGGCAAAATGGGTATCGCCACAGCTGCTGACTTTTTCACTGATCGCAACCTCCGCGCCCTGGCCGCCGTCTGGAAGCAAGCCAACGCTTCCCCGGAGCGACTCGGGCTTCGGTTCGCCACGACCGCCATCGTGAACCGAGCTTCCCGCCGATACCAATGGAACCCCAAGCGGCCTACGAACGTGCTCTCAGGCACGCTATATATCGCATCAATGACCTACGAGTTCAACGTTTTCTCGCTGCTACGTCGAAAGCTGAGCGCCGTCATTCAACTCGCCAAGAAGGTGGGTGAGACTCAGGGCCAGTGCAGCGTCACGCGTTCTTCTGCCACGGACCTCAACCACCTGCAGGACCAAAGCATTGACTACGTCTTCACCGATCCCCCCTTCGGCGCCAACATCTATTACTCTGATGCATCCTTCTTGTGGGAGGCGTGGCTCGATGACTTCACGGATACGACCAACGAAGCGATCGTATCCACGTCCCTGACGGCGCAGCACGGCGGCAAGACTCTTAACGACTACGAAAAACTGATGTCGGCGAGCTTTGGAGAGATCGCCAGAGTCCTCAAGCCGGGTGCATGGGCGAGCGTTATGTTCCATAGCAGCGACGATGCCGTGTGGAGCAGCCTCGAACGCGCCATTGAAAGTGCGGACCTGACACTCGAATCGGCGGTTGCTTTCGACAAGTCCCAGCCAAGCTTCAAAGGCGTTAAGCAGATGACGAACCAGGAGCGCGTCTCCAGCTTCGACCTCGTACTTCATCTCCATTCCACTGCCGGAGGTGTGGCCAGACGAAGGCAGGCCATCACGGCGTCAGTTGCTGAGCAAGATGTTCTTGAGGCCATTGCTAACCACCTCCAGACCGCTACTCCACGGCAGCGAAGCACGCCCTATCTCCATTCCTTCGTCATGAGGTTGTTGCTAGAGCGCGGCGCATCCTTTGCCGGTTACTCATACGGGCAGGTGGAGGTCCTTTTGTCAAAGAACTTTCTGTTCGAAAAGGGCGCATGGAATCGTGCACAGCCGTCCAACAGCCCCGCCAACACCAAGATTGAAGGAATAGTATGAGCCTGACCGCCGACATCGCCGAGGCGAGCATGGAACCCCGGCTCACGGACTTGCTTCGGGACACCGCAGGGCCTGCGCAACGGCCCATCCCCACAGACACTTCGTCATCTAAGGGAAGCAGCGCTTACCAGGTTCATACCTACCCGACAAAGGTTCCTCCCGGTGCGATTGAGCCTTTCATCTTGGCGAGCAGCGAACCCGACAGCCTGGTCCTGGACCCATTCTGCGGATCAGGGATGACTGGGCTTGCCGCTCTCAACACAGGCCGGCGGGCCCTGCTGTCAGATCTTGCCCCTGGCGCTGTTCATCTCGCCCATAACCACAGCCATCCGGTACCGCCGACGGTCCTCGCGGCAGCCATGGTCTCCCTGACTACGGCCCTGACCCCCACAGAGACAGCGCTATATGCGTCGAATTGCCCGACGTGCGGCCGCCTGGAGCGCTTGCGCCACCAGGTTTGGACGGATGTCCATGCATGCACCCAATGCGCAGAACCCATCCGCGTCTGGGACCAGAAAACTGAAAGTGGCAGTAGTTCACGCACTCTTACCTGCGGAAAATGCGGCAACGAGCAGACCCGTTCTGGTCTTAGTGGCGTGCCCAGTAAACCTGCGGAAAAAGCTGTCGCCTGCGTTTCATGCCGCAAGCTTCAAAGAGGACCCGCGGACGAACATGACCTGACCCTGTTGGCCTCAATTGCCCGGCAACCAATCACCCGGTGGATGCCCAACGTTCCGTTGGGTCCCGACCGGGAAATGTACCGCCGGTCAGCACTGCATCTCCGAAACGTCACCCAGGTAGCCGACTTCTGGAATCACCGCAGCCAACTCGCGCTCAGCGAGTTGTGGCACTACATCACCACACAAGCGGACCCAAAAGTTCAGTCCGCTCTGAAGTTCGCATTTACCAACACAGCCTGGCATTCAACGAGAATGCGGCGTTATAACGCTTTCGGCGGCCAGCGTCCCCTCACCGGAACCCTCTACATCCCCCAGCTGATCGCTGAGGGTAACGTCTTTGAAATTTTCCGCCATCAGGTGGCCCAGGTCAGCCGCTTCTACTCGAGTCATCCAGCTTTGGAGAACTTGGCAGACGACACCGACCGTGCTTTCGCTCGCCAATCGTCGGCGACAGATCTTTCCTGGCTTCCAAGCTCAAGCATTGACTACGTATTTACCGACCCGCCCTTCGGGGCAAACCTGTTCTATGGCGATTGCAATGTCGTCTGGGAATCCTGGTTGGGTGACGTCACAGATCTCACTGAAGAAATTGTTGTCAACAAATCGCTTCCCTCAACTGCAGGCGGCAAGTCTCTGGATGACTACGAGAAACTGCTTTCTAGCGCATTCTCCGAAGTTCGCAGGGTTTTGGCGCCGGGCGCTCGGGCTAGCGTGGTCTTTCACAATGCCGATGACAAGGTGTGGTCCGCCCTTCTCGCGGCCACTGACCATGCAGGACTCGTCCAAACGGACGTGAGCGTTCTGGACAAGCAGCAACGCTCAATGAAGGGCTACAAGGGTCGTAGTGGCGCAGAGCTTGTACCGTTCTTCGACCTCGTGATCACGTTTACGGCCGGAGCCAAGGGCGACGTGCGGAACCTTAACGGCGCCGGCGAGATTGCGTTGGACGCCATACGTCGCCACCTAAGCAATCTGCCTCAGGGCGACAAGAACGAAGTCACCCATCAACGTAGCCTCGAATACCTGTACTCGCTGTCGATAGGTGCCGTCATAGCCAATGGCTCTAAACCCACGGGCTTGTCATTCAAGGCTCTCGAGGAACTGCTGAACTCCAACTTGGCTAACAGGGACAGGCACTACTACCTGAGTTAAAGCGTCCCACCCAGTCGACGCAGTTTCTCCGTCGACTGGGCATATCTGTAGTGTATGCAACGTGAGCGCCCTTGATGTCGTCTTAGAGAAGTTCGGTGAAGCCGGATGGACTGTTGCCGCGCGCGAAAGCGTCGGTGGCGGCCGCAGCGTCAACCCTTCACGCGTCGATCTTGTCCGGGGCAAGCAGTCCTTTTCGCTGCTCGCCTACGCATGGAAGATCACGCACGAAGGCAAAGGCCGGGCCGGTATGAATTACCGGATCCAAACGACTCGCTCTCACGAAGATGACTTGCTTGCCCAGAACGGACGACAAACCGTGGGGTTCGGCGTGGATGCCGATCGGCAAGTTGTTGCCGTCTTTGACGGATGGACCAAGCGTGCAACCGGCAGTTCGTCGAGCGTCCACATCAAAAGGGCGACGCTGGACAAAGCCGCAGCTGACGGGTTCGCAGTCCAGGAACCTCGCTGGGACAGTCGTGCAGCGGCAAGATACTCAGACATTCACCTACTATTGCCGTGGATTTCCGAGCAACAGGCAACCCGCACTGCCGCAGTTCAACCACTCGATTACCGCTTTTCCGATGACAGAGCTATAACGACTGTGGTGGCCGATCTGTGGGATTCGGCCCCCGCTGCCTGGCTGAGACGGGGAGACCTGTTGGTTTTGGCCAACCGGAATGGCGACGACTTGCTGGACACAGCCATCTGGCAAATCACGGATCTTACGGTCGCGGTCATCAGGGAAGGCCGCAACCCGCGCCGCAAAGTGACATTCACCTGCCGGCGCTACGGCCGCGTCACCACTACCGACGAGGCCAATTTTCTGGCCGGACTAACCAAAAGGGAACCCGCGCAATGAGCCTTTCCGATAACGCGAACCTCTTCTACTTTGAGGAGGACTACCAAGCGGCAAAGACGGTTTCACAGCTGCATCTGGAGTCCGCCGACGTTGCAACGCTGGCAGCCCGTGCCAAGGAGATTGCGGACTCCAAAAACCTGTTGCTCCCGGACGCAGATGCACTGCTGGAACGTTGCATAGTCGCACTGCTCGGAGGCCACATTGTGCTGCAGGGTCCTCCGGGAACGGGTAAGACCACGTTGGCTTACGTCTTGGCAGAAACCTTCAATGCAACAGCCCATCTGGAGACCGCTACAGCGGACTGGAGCACATATGACGTCATCGGCGGGCTGCACCCCACCTCCAAGGGTGGAATCGAGACGTTGGTGCCATGGCTTGGGCACGTCCCTCGAGCCGCCTTGCAGTGCGCGAGCGTCATCAGCCGTCACGCGGACACTGAAGAGCGCAAAACTCAGTCTCGCCAAGCCCACTGGCTCATCATCGATGAGTTCAGCCGAGCCGAGATCGACAAGGCCATTGGCCCCCTCTACACGGTCCTGGGTGGTGGCGGCGACGACGTGCCACTCCCGCTGTGGTTCGGAGACTCTGAAGAGAGAAACGCGGTTTGGTTGCCTAAGCGCTTCCGAATCATCGCAACAATGAACACCGTTGATACCAACTACGTGTACACCTTCTCGCAAGGGCTGAGCCGACGGTTCCAATTCGTCTACGTCGGAGTGCCCCAACAAGACCAGCTAGTGGCTGAACTAGAGCAGGCGCGGATCAGCGCGGCAAAGTGGTACGGGGACACATATGGGGGCGAGGAGTTCAATGCAGAAGCCTTCGTCGCTGATCCGAAGGTCGCGCACGCTACTTCCATCTTGCTTGACCTGCTTTCAACCCTCCGGTACGGAGACGAAGCCACCGCACGCCCAGGCTGGCCGCTGGGCACGGCGCAAGTCGTGGATGTCTACCGCCAACTCGCGCTTAGGCTACCCACCGCATCGAATGAGGAGACGGCGCTGATTGCCGCACTTGATCTTGCCCTTGCCGATCGAGTTATCCCACAGGCAGGAAACCTCACTAAAGTTCAACTGGATGCGACCGAAACCTGGCTGCAGGCACAAGCGCTTCCCCGCACCCAGGCCGCACTGCAGCATCTTCGGATGGCCTCCAGCACGGGCTACTAAGCAGATGACTCAGGCAAGCGGTGAAGAACTGGCTGACGCTGATGTAGAAGCCGAGGGTGGCCGCTTTACAGGTGCTGGACGCCGCGCGGCCATCAATGCATCGTTGCCTTTGTTGGCCACCTACTTCGCTGATGCCCCCACTTGGGAGTTGGAAGTCAGCCAGCAACTTGCTACGACGCCTGATGAAATGGTCGTTGATGACTTGGCGACGGCAGTGAGGCTGCGCGCTTCGTTGGCGGCCGCAGAGAGGCTGTTGCGCATCTTGGGAGAAGTAGCGGCACGCCCCACCTTCCGCTACACGCAAGTGAGCGCCGAGTCCGTCGGCCAAATCCGTGGTCGTCTGGATCTTTCCCGCTACAGCCGCGAACAAGGGCGGATAGCCGTTCCCAGGCGGTACCCAATCCGCTTGGTGGAACGTGAGAGTGCAACCCCAGAAAACGTTCTGGCATCCTACGCAGCGCACTGGATCAGACGCGATCTAGCAACCATTCCTCGAAACTTTCTCCCAGCCAAATCGCCGGAACTCAGGGATCTCCAGCGCCTCCAAGAGGGACTGGGTCGAAGTCTCGGCCTACCGCTGCTTTCAGGAACCAGCGCAGCCGCCCTGAACGTGTGGCGCCGTTCGGCGCTCCCAGACCTGATGGAACGAGTCAACGCCCGGCTCGATGCCGGGCACATCGCCTCCCCGGAACCCTACAAAGAGTTGGCAGACTGGGTCGCAGCCACGCGCAATGGCAACGCTGTCGCCGATGTAGGAAACCGTGAGTGGAGCTTCTATGATGCGCGCTTTGATACCAAGCTCTTTGAAATCTGGTGCCTACTGAAGCTGGCAAACGCCATCACAGCACTTATCGGAGCTCCCGCCATGGCCGCCGAGAGTCTTGCTCAGCGTCACCGCGGGCCGATGTACTCATGGAACGTTGGAGCCGGCAGCCTGAAACTGCACTTTCAAGCTTCACTCGCGGCGCTGACCGAGGACGGGGTGCTGTGGTCATTCAAACCTGGCCCGGGAAAACTGCAGGGCTTTCCCGACCTGGCAGTTACAGCTGATACGGTCGCCGGAAGAGGCTTGGCTATCTTCGACCCAAAGTTGCGGCGCAGACCAGGGAAACTGCCCACGGAGGAGCTTTACAAACTGCTTGGCTACTTCGGTAACTTAAAGCACTCAAAGCCTCCGATAGGAGCAATTTTCTACTACAGCCCGGGAAAAGCGACCGATTACACTCTCGTCAGCGATGATGGTGGCGAGCTCCATGCGCTCGGACTAGACCCCGAAGCTGACGCTATGACTCCCTTCGAGGCAGCGGCGCAGCTGGCGGTTAAGGCAGCCGGCCTGGGGGAGCGCTCCCTGTCTCTTCTAAAATCGCCGAGACCGGAAGACTCCGCGGATGCGGGTGAATTCACGGCCGCAATTCATCAAGAGGTCGCTGTCGATGCAATGCAGCGAGAAGCCGACAGATTACCGCCTACAACACTCACGCCGACTCGGAAAGCGACCGCTACGTCGCTGCGCACCATCTGGCCGCAGCTAGATCAGCAAGCCCAGACGATGATCGTCACAGCCGAATATTTCGGACTCAGTGCTCCCGAAAATGCTGATCATTCAGGCCCCTTGCTTGGGCTGGCAGCAGCATTCGAAAGAGTATTGAACGAACAGATTTTCCACCCGGCGGCGGCTACGTATGGTTCGGCTGTAAACCTCACACAGACATTGGGCGGCCGACTTCACACGCTCGACGCGGCCCTACGTGGGCGCAACGAACCTGAAGCCAAGGCCATCGCCGGCTTCCTAGACGACCAGCAGAATATAAACACCTCCAACCTGCAGGCAATTCTTCGCGATTCGAAAAATATGAACCGGCTGTACCGCATACCGGCTGCCCATTCAGACGTCGTGACGGCCGGAACCTGGGCCGACGGCCGTGACATGATTCTGGATCCCCGTCAGGGGTTGCTGGTCAGGCTGATGAGGTCCTTCGGGTCAGCTGAGACAACGCCAACGGGCTCCTGAAGGCAATGGTGAGCTTGGCCGTCTAGAGCCTGTCTATCCAAGTCTCTTCCTCTCTGTTGTCCCAGGCGGAACCACCCTCAACCCTCGGCCGCGCCTCTTTACGCTGTCGGATAAGGCTAAGTACACGATGTGCATCTGCAGCGTAGAGATCGCGAAGAGAGCTCACGGGGCGAACCACGCACGACTCGATGACTGATTTCCGCTCATGTTGTTCGTTAATACTGGCGTCGGCGAAAGCTGCCCTGATCTGAGCAATCTGCTCATCAGTGATAGGCATGTGCTGTAGTGGCGCTTGACGTTCTGGCGCGTCAATTTCAAACAGTGAATCAGTCATACAATCAGCGTATCTTTTCCGTTGGTGCGGCCACGACAGCGGCAACAACTCGTAGCTGCTAGAGCGAATGACGTCAGCTTATGGCCTTCGGGACTATGGCTTCAGTGTTCTGGCCGGCGCCTTCTCGTTGGTGCGACCCGCAGCGGCTGACGGGTTCGACTCTGAAGACGCCGGACTGCTCACGGACTTCCCGCACGTGGCCGAAGGTCGCGATTGCTACGGTTATGTGTGACTTCCTTAGAGCAGGTCTCCTGGCTGGTGATGCTCGTGCGTGTTTCCTCCGAGCCATCCCGGCACCGTGTGGCAGTATGGCGCGAGCTTCGGCGTTTCGGAGCGGTACCCGTTGGCCGGGGTGCTTGGACTGCACCAGATGTTCCCGTCTGCCGGGAGGGCACCGAAAAGGCTAAACAGCTTGCGCACGCTGGCGCCGGCGAGCTGCTTGTACTTCCCACCGGACCGGATGGAGACGCCACGAGATTGCGCGAGTTGTTTACCGCAGCGCGCGCGGACGAGTGGACTGAGTTCATCGCCGACTGTGGCAAGTTCACGGACCAAATCGGCCGCGAGATCGCAAAGAAAAAGTTCACTCTGGCCGAGCTAGAAAAAGCGGAGCAGGGGCTGGATCGGCTCCGCCGCTGGTTCGGTGCGGTCCGGGTCCGGGATGTATTCGGCAGTCCCGCGGCTCAGAGTGCCGGCCAAGAGTTAACGACCTGCAGCGAGGCCCTGGACGGTTTTGCCGCTCTCGTGTATGGCGAGGTGCACTAGTGATGGCTTGATGCAAACTAAGTAAAGCTCATCTGCGATGGACGCTGACCCGCCCATCAAATCCCCCAGCCCCAGCGCCCGGAATCACCTGTCGGCTGACGATGCACGCAGCAAATACGGCTTACTGCAACCGTGATGTAGCACGGGGCCGTGACTGTCATCCTCTTCGGATGTTGGGGGATCCGGGCGGGCGGCCGCGGGTCCTGCCCTCCCGCCAGCCCGAAAGCATCCTGTTTAGCTTTTCTTTCTTGTCCTGGTCCAGTTCGTCGCGTCGATATTTCATGCGTTGGATGTGCAGCCACATTCCTAGAACCCGTTCTTCTTCGGTGTCCGTCTTCTTGTGACGGGGCCAGTCGTTCCCAGCTGCCATGTACGCGGTGAGGTCTTGCAGGCGTTCCTTCCAGCGTTTTTCGTCGTTGTCTTTGCGGGTCCGTTGTTCCCATCCGGGGATTTCCTTGAGGCCGTCGCTGTAGGTGGGGGAGAGGGTGCCCTGATCGTGGTCCTGGCGCCGTCTGAGGAGCCAAGTGGCCAGGGCCCGTTCCCGGGCGGAGGCGGACTTGGACGATGGGAGCCGGCCTTCGGTTTTGTACAGGGCGATGGTGTCACGGAGGTTTTGCACCCCCTCTGCGGTGACGCGGATGACCGGTGTTGGGCGGGCGGCGTTGCGGTGGTCGCCCCTGAGGGACGGTTCCGCGGCCGCGGCGATGGCCAGGTGGTAGCGGACGGTGCTTTGGGCGGCCCCGGCAGTGGCGGAGATTTGGGTGGTGGTGAGTCCCTGCCGGTACATCAGGACCCACTCCGCGTATGGCGCTGTCCGCTTCTGGTCGGGCATGCCTGTCAGCTGTCCGTGCGGATGGCGTTCAGCTCCGTGCCCTCCCCGTGGGCAGTGATGTGGTCGATGCTGCCGTCGGCCATTTGGATTGTTCCGGTTAGTTCCACCTGGTCAGCCTAACTGGCTTTCCATGTTCCCGCCGGATGCGCGGCGAAGCCCTCCAGAGCGCGGTGCAGCTGCGGTACGTGGGGGAGGGAGTCCACGGGCCGTGCCCCGCCCAGGCCGGCCGAGGGAGCGATCATCCAAGCGGTGAAGTAGTTGTGCGGAATCTGCAGTTCCATCGCATGCCGGAACAGGTACACCACGGCGGGGTGTAGCTGTCCGTCGGGGAGGAACTGGAAGCGCGGGCAGTAGGTGCCCTCGTCGATGAAGACCCGGGACGAGCTGCCGCATCACCGGGGGTCGGGTCCGGCGGTCCAGGCAAGGATCCCTGATTACCTAGACTGGTTAGAGGTTCTCCTCCTGCGGGCCATTGGGTCAAGTCGAAGGAGACGGTCGCATAATCTTCAAGCGTGCGGGCGAGTAGTTCGCGAACACGTCCCGTATCCGTACGATCTGGGTCCACATGCACCACAATAGGATGTCACTCCCTATCGATAATAGAGGCTTCAGGTCCATCACCAAGCAAATCGGCGAGCGTTTCGCTGCCGTCGAGCCTGCGTGCCATGTCCCGCACACCGACCTCGGCCAGCTTCTCAGCCGTCGAAAAGGGCCGGTCAGGGTCGCCGAGCCCAAGGATTTGGAAGAGATCACGCAGCGTCGTGCCGCTCTCGACTGCCTCGGCGTGATACTTCGTGATGTAACCACCCGCAGGAGCTTCGTCCAGGTTAAGACCAGCGCCAATTGCATACGAGATGGCTAAGCGGTAGGCGTCCTGCTGGTTGCCTCCGAAGTGGTCATGCGCTATTTTCGCGATGGCATCGTTAGCTTCTGGAGTGAGGCCAATCTGCTTCTTATCGTCCTTCTCGTTGGCCATCACTGTGTCCTCTCGATGGCGGCTTCCTCGGGATCGTGGTTCGGTCGGTAGATCCGATACGCCTGACCGATGCGCTTGCCCATTATCTTGCGCGCCTGATCTTCGGTCAGTTCACCGGACTGCACCAGGAGGATTGCTTGGCTCCCGAGCTCAGGGACCCATGAGTTGAGCACGTTCTCTCGATGCTCGAGGTCAAGACGTGCAAGGGGGCTGTCCAGCACCACCGGGCCGCCCCGAACGGCGGCACGTTTGAGTGCACCGATCAGCGACAATGCGATGAGCTGACGGCCACCCTCGCTAGTCTTCATCGACGGACCGCGCTTGCCGACGAGGTCCACCCGATAGTCACGGCCGATGGCAACGCGCTCGTAGCCCTCTGGGTGGCGAATGAGCTTCATGAACATATTTGTTGCCGTCGACTCGACCTCGGCACGTGTGCGCTCCTGGTATCTCTCGATAGTTTGGGCGGCAAGGTCTGACACGTACTCAAAGAAGTACGCCTCTGCTGCCAGCGTTGGCTGTCCACCACCGAGCTTCTGCAGGACGCTAGCCAGCCTGTTCTGCTCGGTGTTGATCTTGGTTTCACCTTCAGCGAGCTTGCGGAGAAGAGCCTGGTAGGAATCGATTGCATGTTCAAGCCGGTCCTGTTCACTGCCGAGCTGCCGGATAGCAGCCGCGTCATTGTCCTTGAGGCGGTCTTTGATGGTGCTAAGACGCCGTCTGCGGTCGTATTGCGTGCTGACCACCTTGTTTAACTGGCCCTGTTTGTCCCGATAGGCGTTGGTGGTGTTGGTATCGATCAGTGCTTGGATACGACGCTCAAGCGCAAGGTCAGGGCTGTCACCGGCGGTGTCTCGCAGGCGCTGTAACTCTGCGCCGGCCTCCAAAAGAGCCCCCTGAGTGGCGGCATCCGGCGGCGGAAGCTCCTGATTGCACGTAGGACAAGTGCCGCCGTTAATCTGCTTCTGCAGGAGCTCTTCCCGGTCGCGTGCGGCTTGGATCTCCTTCTGCTTCGCCTGCGCGGCATCGTTCTTCGTTTGGACATCAAGGAGGGCGCTCGTCAGCCTAGATCTCGCCGGTGCGAGCCAGCCACGCACCAGAAGGCCCCGCATCTCCTCACGCAGAGCCTTCTCTTGAGCCTCGCCGCCCTTGATTTGCGATTCGAGGCCCTCCATCTCACGGGCATCCGCCTTAAGATCATCAACAGCTGCGATGCGCTCCAGGACATCCTCAAGATCCAGCTCTGCCTTGCGGAGCGAAGCCATGGTGTCGGATCGGTCTTTGTCCAGGCTCTCCCGCCCAGACTTGAGCTCACGGAGTTGGCGCCGGGCGTTCTCGGCCTCCTTCTGGTTCTTCATCGCCTTGGCCTGCCGTTGCATGACGTCGTCACGCATGATTCCGATGTCGCGCGAAGCCAGCTGAAGTGCGGGGATGCCGAGAACGCTCTCGATGCTGCCCCGCAAAAGGTCGCGCTCTCGGTCAGAGTTGAGACGGTCGTAGAAGTCCCGGAGAAGCTCACCGTCAAACAGGAAAAACTCTGAGATCTGCGGGTGCAGGAGCCGCCCGATCTCGGCATCGATTGAAGCCTGCTGCACGACGTTGGCACCGATGCGCAAATCAGTGGTCACTCGCGGCGTGCCTCCACCATCGAAGGTCGCTGTCCGGGTGAGGTGATAATTCTGGCCGTTGGCGCTGAATTTGATCCCGACCTGCATATCCGTCTCGCCGTCAGCACGGGCAGGACGGTTCATGTAGTCAGCGAGGCTACGCGCGGACTCCGCCGGGGTCTTGCCGGCCTCGGGTGCACCGTAGAGGCACCAACGTAGCGCACGAAAAATGCTGGTCTTGCCGAGTGTGTTCTCACCGTGGATTACGACCACGGGGGACTCCGGCTCGGTGGTGAGGCTGAGGTCATCGATCTCGCGGTACGGCCCGAAGTTCTTCAGGCTGATGCTCTCGAATCGCAGTGTCATTCGTTCATCAACTCCAGCCGCGCCAGGATTCGTTCGCTGACGTGCCCCTGCAGCTGGCGTAGTTCGCGCTTGAACTTCGATCGGTCATCATCGAACTGGTAGCGCCATGCCAGGCGCACGATCTGTTCGTAGTCGTCGGCCTCGAACGAGTCGATGGCGAATCCGAACCGCTCCCGGTCGGCGACTTCGGCCACCTCACGGAGTGCAGAGAGAGCTCCTTCGCGGGCGTGGCTCGTCTGGTCTAATTCATCCATCAGCTGTCAGTCACTTCCTTCTTCCTCATCAAGCAGATCAGGCAATTCGATCGGATCTCGGCTCAGTGCGACGATCACTTTTAGACGCTCGCGGGCCGCAGGGTTGCGCGCCAGCCGCACGAACTCGAGCGCACGCAGCGCCTCGCTCTTCGTCAGAGCTCCACCGATAGGATCAACCAGCATTAGGTCGTGAACTTCGGCGCTCACCTTGCCCGTGGCAGGAGCCCGTCGCAGCACACGGCCCCGTCGTTGAATGTATTCACGCTTAACTGTGGAGCTTGCCAGGATCATGGCGTGGTCCGTGACTGGGATGTCGATTCCCTCGTCGAGGCAGCGGATAGCGACGACGATCCCTCCGTGCTCAGCCAGGCTGCGGATCACGGAGTCACGATCACTCGGCATGCCGGAGTAAAAGGCCAGCGCGGGAAGGCCGGCCCCTAGGCACCCGTCGATCACGGCATGGAGCTGTGCGACGTCATCGCAGTAGACGAGCCATCTATGGCCGGGCCGGTACTCGCTCACCAGGATGTCGACGGCGGTCGGGACCTTACTGCGGGCCTGCTTGAGGACACGAGAGCGCTTTATGAGTAGCATCTGGAGCGGGCTGTCAGGGTCACCCATCGCTTCCCCTTGAGCTACCAGCTGGCCGATCCGCTTCGTCAGATGGTCGTACTCCTCTTGCTCGTCGTCGTCCAAGGTCACTTCATGCAATCGGTAATCATAGGGCACGAGGAGTCCGAGCATGAGCGCCTCAGCGAGTCCAATGACTGGGGAGAGCACTGGACCGAAGAAACCGATGAGACGGTCGGTGCCGTCGTCATCGAACTGACGACGGAAGGTTGCACTCAGACCCAACGTTGCGCCACACGCCGATTGCTCAAGCGTAGGCAGCACCTTCTTGCTGCCTACACGGTGCATTTCGTCGGCCACTAGGAGTAGGTGGCTGCCCGATTTCAGACGTCGCTGGAAGTCCTCGGACGCAAAGGTGGCGTTGGTGGCAACAACTACCCGGCGCAGGTCGGCGGAGTTTCCGGGCGCAGTGAAAGTGGGCAGCAGTTGCATCCAATCTTTCTTGCTGCTGCCGGCGCCGGCGGGCAGAATCTGGACCGCACCGAGCTCACTCTCGACCTCGCGGATCCATTGAGCATGCAGCTCCCGGCCCGGAACCAGGATGACCGCCGCGCCTCCTGCGTTGGTCCAGCGCTTTACGCCCTCTATCGCAGTGAGTGTCTTTCCGGCACCGGTAGCGAAATTCACGATGCCACTATGACTTTGAGCTTCCCAGTCATCAAGGACCAGACGCTGGTGCTCCATTAGTGGCCGGCCGACCACCTGAGTGAGCCTGCGGCCCTGATGAAGTCGGACCTCATCGAGGGCGTGGTCGAGGTCCTCGTCGGCCACTGCCTCAAGTTGTTCGCGGGTGACTTGGTCGAGCCGGGCGATCAGGACACCCGGCTCCCTACCCCGCCAGATATCCTGGAAGCTGTCGGCGTGTTCGCGAGTACGTAGTAGTTCCTGTTCGTTCCGCCAGCTGCACGAGACATCGAACGACTCATGGTTGTATCCCCAGGCACGCCATGTTTCATTGGCGCTACCCCTGAAGGAGACGCGCTTCCCCTCGAGGTCCTCGAAGATGCCAAGCTTGTCATGAAACAGACCACTCGGCTTATCGGCGAACGCGATCCGAACGTCCATGATGTCGTTGGCGATCAGTGTCGCCATCAGCCTCGTTGCCGGCACGGTGGCCGGGTCGTTAAGCAGGCGCTCCAAGTCTTCACGGACGGTCTCTTGCGCACGTCGACCGATCTCGTCACCCTGCTTCATTGCGTCGAAGTCCTCAGGGGTCAATGCCGGCGAGCACACCAGGCGTAAGCGCCCTCCCCGTCGAGCGAAGTCGGTGAATGCGAGCCCGACAACCTGGTACAGGGTGCTGGAAAAGTAACCGACCGCTCTGTCGTAGCGCACTGCTTCCTGCAGGCAGGGGATGTAGAAGTCATCGAGCAAGGCGTCGCGCCCAGACCGATAGCTTGTCTGCAGACTCAAATCCTCCAACACGACGTCGATCGCCCCCTCGTAGCCCCCTGCGAGCCTACGAAATTGTAACCGTCTGAAGTGCCGAAATCGGGAAGCTGGAGGTCGCTATTTTTAAACCGCACGGGATGTTGCGGTTTCCGGACCGTTAATCGTCTAAGGCCGGAATAAATAGGCAACTAGATACATGGCATGTCGCAGTTTGAGTCTGATTTTCCAATTTGGTAGATCCCGTCGAGGTTGGTGCATTTCGCTGTCGTTTCAATTGCGAATGAAGCCGGAGTTGCTAGTAGCCTTTCCCCAGAGATTGAAAGGTCTATGGCCTGCTCAGTATCGGTTTTCGGGCTGATGCGATCAGCTGAATTGGGGACGAATGGAACTTCTGTATGTAACTGAGTTCGAAGCTACCTGGGCGCTACCGGCGGCCACTGATGATCTCTACATGCATGTACTTGGCGCGGTAGAAAAGTGGCTGCACGGCGGTGGGCAAGGCCCAAAAACCGCCGACTTCGCGATGGATGGAAGCCTGAAGATTCTTGCCCACGACACCTGGGGCCGGAGGAACCCAGACAGAAACCTGAGGTGGGAATCACTGGCCGCCGGCAAAAGCCGGGCAATGAGACTGCAAATCGTCCAAGCGCTTGAAACTGGCGCTGATGCTTCGTTGATTACACGCTGCACCGTCTCCACGTTGCCTTCCGGTGTCTTGGTCCGCATCAGCTTGGGACGCGAAGAATCCTCGGGGCGACTGTCGCCTCTGGCAACTACGTCAATATTCCAGCCGGGTCTTGTCCGGATTTTGTATGACGATCCACAAATCGTTGCACGATCGGCCGGCCAGCTTCTCGACTCGAGATACTTGCAGGTGCGTTCGCCTGACGACGTCATTGTCTGGTCCGAAGCACTTCAGGACCGGAAAAGACTTCCCATTATCCTCGTCCATCCGCGCAGTAATGAGACTTGGAACTTGGCCGGTATTTTGGCTAAAAAGTTGATTGGCTTGGCCCGGGTCGCTACCGTCAACTTTCACACGGCACAGTCCCTGCGTGCCCAGAACCCTGGTGTGGCAGTGCCATTTGGCGGTGCCTTGTTGATTTGGTCTGACTGCGCAGTGAAGGGCCCGGGCTGGACCCAGAATGATATAGACGGCCGGACTGCGCCTGTTGTGTTGCAGGAAGCTATGCGTCATTTGGCCGCAGTTTCCGTCCTAGTTCGTGGCAGAGACAACGGGTGGCGGGATGTGCGATCAGCCGTCGACAAAGCGGCGTCGGCAAAACTGGAAGCCAGATTGAAGGTCGCCCGTTCCACAGGCAACAAGGCGGAAGAATTAGCGACGCTGAATGAGACGATAACGAAGTTGCATGCTGACGTCGACACGTGGCGCGAGCTGTCAGAACTTGAAGAGCAACGGGCCAACAGCCTTCAGCAGGATGCAGAATCTGCTCGTCGACATCAGGCGGATGCCAACTACTGGCGTGAACAGTACACCGCACAAGTATCTGAACCAATTGAAGTCACGGATCCGTGGACAGTCATTCCGATGCTATTGCCAGGCGAGAACCCCTCGGACGTTTTCCGGGCCATAGAAGATGCGTCGGAAGGTCATATTGCCTTCACGGCTGCGGCAGAAGCCTCCTGGCGCAGCATCGACTACCCGGATCCTGCGGACATGACAGATAAAGTGATCCGGCTGGCACGCGCAGCCGAGCAGCTGTACAGCGGTCCCTCAGACGGAATGGGTCATCTAGGCAGCTGGTTTAAGACTAACTTCGGGTTGAATGTCGCTATGAAGGACCAGACCATCGGCCAAGACCGGAAGCTTCGGGCGTTTAGGTTCGAGGATGAGGTTTATTCGCAGGAACCGCATGTCAAAGTACGCGACGCGGTAAAGCCCAACGAAGTCGGGAGAATCTACTTCGATCTAGACAAAGCGAGGGGACGAATCGTCGTCAACCACGTTGGGCTGAAGCTGTATGGGATCTAGTGGTGCCTCTACGTTTCTGGCTTGACGGTTTTGAACGTGGCGAGGCCGCGGGCAACCGTTTTGAGGACAAATCCCGCTGTTGCCGTTCACGTCAGGGCCCGGCGGGCTCATCGTCGTGGGCAGGTAGCGCTCGATCGCCGAGATCAGATCGGGCATGGAATGAAGCAACTTATCACGGCCCATTCCTCCACCCGGCCGAGCCCTGACCAGGTTCTTATCAATTTCACAGGACAACGTCGACCTCTGAAGGCCAGTGGGACTTTTCCGCGTGAACCGCCGGTCTTCAGGGTCTGCGTATTCCTGGCCGCAACGACCGACCCAGACGCTGGGTTTCAACGGGCTCAACCACGATCGCCGTCATGGATTTGGGTCCGCCAACTTTTTGGCAACGGACGTAATCAGTTGGCAGTCACCCAAGCTGCCCATACGCTTCCCCTGTCAATTACTAATCTGCGCTCATAACATCAGACCAGTGCCCACCACCATGCGGCATATCAGACCTGCAGCTCGTTTTGGTGGTCGCAGAGGGCAATTACCGTGGTTTCAACTCGTTCGGATTCGACCGGCTCAACCACCGGGCCTTAAGGACCAGCAGTTTCTCCTAAGTCCGGAAGTTCCCTATTCGTCAACTGCTTCCAGCTTGCGCCATTGCCCCAGAGGGAGTTGGCATCCACATATGGTTGCAGGGCGGTGAGCATCTCGTCTGAAGCAGAGCCCTCTAAAGCCGCGGTTGCAACGGCCCGCCCAACTCCGGCAACGAGATCAGCAACTTGAATCCGCGGATCCTTTGTCGAATCGACAAGGACGATGCCGGTCAGGGGTACAGGCTTAATGCCGTACTTTCGGAATTCCAGCGGAACATCGTTGAGTCCCTGAACGAGTTGGCTCACGGCGGTAGGCGTTAGCGTGTTTTGTTCGTCATGCACGATGGTGATCGGGGTTTTCAACTTCTCGTGCCAGGTTCGAGCGGTCTGAGCTATGGTGGGGATCAACGGCTCCAACGCTCGGTAGCCGGTCCCGTCGGTGATGCTTCGTTGGAACTCTTCTGCGTGGTCGCGTGATTTCCAAACCAGGTCGAGAACACCCTCGACAGTTTTTTTAGTCCCTTTCAAACGAAGCCTGTCGACGGTCGAAAAGAACTCATCAACAGTTGTTTTGGCACCATTGTTTTGCGTCATCCGCATGAGTGAGTTGAAGGAACTGAGGAGTTCGGTCCAGTCCGCTGCAGCGAAGGCCTTCGGCCCGTCCCGGTAGAAACGGTATGCAAGCCGCCTAGCCTTGCCCCCCGTGTACAAGTCAACACCGTTTGCATAGGCAAGTTCTTCCACCAGAAGGTCGATGACCTTGCCGACGACGAAATAGTACTTTTCCGCTAAGACGACATTGGCTCGCCCCATAATCGGACCGCCACCACCGAAGAGATCAAGCACAATCGGTAGATTCCTTGGAGTAAGAAGATTTTTTGTCTTGAACTCGCTGGAACGGCTTCCCGTCTCGGCCCGCAAAGCGGCAATTATCTCCGCGGCCTCATCGGGGCGTAAGTCAACGCTCCCATGAGCGAACACAGTAGTTGTGCCGGCTATAAGATTCTCACCATCGTTGCCGGATTCGTCGCAGCAAATTTCTGTTTCCGGTACTTCTGGCAAGACAACCCCTTCAGGTCCTGGGTCAAGTAAGAGTTGCGCTGAACTAACTTAGACGTTTCTTGACGGCGCTCTGGAGCGATTTCTTCACGCAGTCATCTATGGCTGCGGCAACCTCACTGCTGGGATGACTCTGCTAAGGAGACCCTTCCCAAGCCCCTTGCTATGCGCCGGAAGCCGTTTGCTGCTGGTCCTCCGGACTCCCTGCAGCCTCAGACTCAGCCTCGGCTAAAGCAACTTGCCACTGAGCACGCCCAAGAAGCTCATCGAAAGTGAGCACCTCGGGTTCATATAAGTTGCGGCGATAGAGTTCGAAGCAACGGTACTTGTCCTCGTGCACCGCTTCCTCCTTCTTGAACTCAGCAAGACTGCCAGCGATTAGGAAGGAACGGGGACGGTGAAGATAAGTGCCCCGTCCAGACAAGCGGAAACCTTCCGGATCTTTGTCAGCAAGAAACGCGCCTATTTGTTGAACCGCGAGGTAAACGGTCTGCTGGACTTGTGCGACTCCGCCGGACAGCTCGTCAGTGGGCGAATAGCTGCCTGACCTGTAGGGGTCGGGCCCGCGGAGGAGGTCGGTCCGGTGATGCTTGATCTCGGCAAAAACCATGGACCTAATTTCTCCGTTGGTACGGAGTAGTCCATCGGTTCGCTTCCCCGGCATCGTGATTGATTTCCCGGTAACCGTCTGTTCGAGCTTGTCGTCGGACCAACTAGTTAGCAGCTGCCCGGACAAGTTGGCCCCGAGAATCCAAGGGTTCCGTTCGAGAAACTTCTGCCATACGCCCTCGGGCCCACAGTTTAGTTCGCTTTTCACGCTGTCGAAGTGCGCGTCGTCGTTCAGTAGCTTTTCAAACTCAGCAACTGTCGCCTTGCGGGATGCGATAGCGATCACATCAGCAGCCGAAATATCGTTCTCGATAAGAGAGCGCAGTTCCTCACTGTGGTTTACGTAAGCTCGTTTGAAGGCTGTCGGGTCTGAGAATGCCGCCTCCAGGAGTCGGTCGTCGATGCGGGCGCTGGTTTCACCTGCCGGCGATACATCTTTGAGCAACGAGATGTAGTCAATCAGCGTCTGAGCATCCTCATCTCTCAACGTCAGCAGGGGCTCCAAACGCGGGGCGTTGGGCTTCTGCGGGACCCTCTGAATCTGAATCTGCCGTACGCGGCCGGTTTCCCGAACAACTAGAGATGAGATCTGGGTGCGCGTGCGGGACGAACTTGTCAACGTGGTCTCCGTTTTCTCGAAGGAGGGATCGGCGTCGTCGAGTGGATCTTCATCGACCGTGTCGAAGACCTTGACGACGAAGCGTGATGGCTCGTTCTCATCAGACGAACCATGACGCGCAAAAGGAAATGATTGGCTCATGTATGTAAAGCCAGCGAGTCTCCCGCGGGCGTAAGTCACCTCGTCGGCCGATGGAGCGGCGTTAGCCATGTCCATCAGCTCATTCCAAGACTTTTGCATTCCGGGCCCCAATCAATCCACAACCGTACCCAGATGCGGCCCCGGTCTCTCTTCCCGATCATAGGGCAGCGGGGGACAATCCCGATGCGGCTGCCCGGAGGCATTTTCTGAGGCCTCCGAAGGTGACGAAAAAGTGACGGAAAGTCTGGGAATCGGCAGAAAAAGAATGGAACTAGCAAGAATGCCAATTTGTCAAGAACCAGCGAAAAACCCCCAAGAAGCAGTGGTTTCTAGGGGGTCTGTCCCGAGCTTCCTATCAGAATCGAACTGATGACCTTTTCATTACGAGTGAAAAGGTCACCTTTCCAGTGTTCTTGTCTTACGGGGTAGCTCTGTGGTGTGGGGAGGTCGCCTAGAGTGGGGGGACGTTGCCTCGATTTCGAGAGCTCAACGCCCTGCCGCAACTGCAGCTACCTCAACCTGCACCCCCGCGTCGCGGAACTTCTGCACCTGCTCGGGGTGGGAGCCGTCGTCCGTCACCAAAGTCCAGGGGAGCGCGAGGCGTGCCCAGGCATGGAACGGTCTCAGGTCGAGCTTGGACGAATCCGCCAGCACGTAGACGTTGTTGCCGCACCGGGCCATGAGCTACCTTGAGCCCGGTCTGGGCGTGGTCGGTCTCGCAGATGTCGTCCACTGCGGTGACGGCGTCAGCGCCAAGGAATGCCCGGTCAAAGCTCAGGCGCTCCAAAGCGGCTTTGGCCAGCGGACCGACGAACCTTTGGCTGAGGCTTGGCAGCCGTCCGCCCAAGCAGTCCACCTCAATGCCATCGGATTGGGCCAGTTTCTGCATAGAGTCGATGCCCGGCGTGGTCACGGAATAGCTTCTCAACGCCACGCAGTCCGTGGGCAAGGGCGCCCGTGGTGGAGCCGGCGTCGAGGAGGATGTTCTTCCGGGCACGATTACGGACGCCGCCCAGCGGGCGATGGGGTGCTTCTGCTCGAACGCCTCCCCGGGGCTTGCCGCAGCGACGCCTCCGGGTGTGAACCCGCGGCCACGGCGTCGCCGGCTTCGGGCCCACAGTGGAGGCCGTCACCTCGAACCGAATGGGTAGCGCATTTGGTTCCACAAGGCTAACCATCGGGGTTACGACAGGCTCAACCAATGAAGGCAGGTCAAACCATCGGGGACATGCTTAACCACCGACAACGGACGACGCCCGGAACGACAAGTACCGCGCATCCCCGTGACCCACCAGCCGGCCCAGTGCCTCGACTGCCTCAAAATCCGCGGAGCCCATGTCCGTGGACAGCCAGCGGATGAGGAGCCCGGCGTCGCCGCTGGACCGCACGGCGGAACCGAGGGCCAGGTCCAGCTGGTCCCGGAGCAGCTGCACCGCCAGGGCGCCTGAGCGGCTGAGCAGGGGAGCCCGGTACGCCTCCAAAGCGTCGGCCACCCGCCCCTCGTGCAGCAGCTGCAGGACCCGCCCCGAGTCCGAACGTCCGGTCAGGCCCGCGACGAACCGGTAAGGGTTCGACTCCACGGCATCGCCCAGCATCGAGCGGACCCGGAACATCTCCGTGCGGATGGCGGCCGTGGTGCCCGCATCACCGTAGAGCTCATAGGCCAGCTCCTCAGCCGACCAGCCCTGGGCGCGTGAATCCAGCAGCGCCAGGATCTCCGCCCGGCGCAGGGTCAGCGGCGCCCGGCTGCCGTCCCGGAACACCGCGGCAGGCCTGTCCCCGAGCAGCTCCAGCGACTCAACGGCCGCAACCGGCCGGCGGACGGGTTGCCGGGACGCACTCCGGGGAGGTGAGGCACTCACGGAAGTCCCGCCGTCGGGCGTTCCCAACAGAGCCTCAGCCACCCGGACCGCGCACCGCACCATCCGCAGCGTATCCGCGCTGAGGGTGTCCAGCGGTCCGGAGACGTCGAGCACGCCCAGCAGCCGGCCCGTGGCCGGGTCCGTGATGGGTGCCGCCGTGCAGGCCCACTCGTGATGTGTGCGGACCAGGTGCTCGGCGGAGAACAGCTGCACCGGCCGGCCGGTGACCAGCGCCTCGCTGATGGCGTTGGTGCCGATGCCGGCCTCGGACCAGTCGGCCCCTTCGGAAAACTCCAGCCGGTCCGCCCGCCGCAGCACGTCCGGGCTGCCCACCCGCCACAGGATCTCGCCGCGGGCATCGGTCAGCACCAGCAGGTGTCGGCCGGAACTGGAGTCGTCGGCCAGCAGGTCGTGCAGCGCCGGCATGACCTGCTGCAGCCGGTGCTCCCGCCGCAGCTCCAGGACGTCGGCGGCGTCGTGCAGGTGCCGCGGGCTGTGCTGGTCCGGGCTGATGCCCAGGGCCATGGAGCGGCGCCACGAATCCGCCAGGTCGTTGGGGATCTCCGGGCGCGGGACGCCGGAGATGACCAGTTCGTGGGCGCGGCGCAGGGCGCGCGAGTACTTCGCCGGGTCCGAAAACCTCAGGCCGTAGTCCAAAACAGTGTCCTCCTCACCGGCGGCGTCCTTGCCGGCAGTGCCCGTGTAACGCGGCTGTTACCCCCACTGCGTTCCACTAGTGATGCAGCTCACGCCCGTCCCAGCATAGCGCAGGGGATCCCGGCGGGACGGGGCCGCCGGGACCACCAGAGACACGGACCATAAGACACAAAGGAGTGGCAATGACCGAAACACCCACCGCAGCCGCGCAGGCCTGGCTGACGGAACTGGATACCGCCCTGCAGCGGCGCGACGTGGACGCCGCACTGGAGCTTTTCGAGGACGACAGCTACTGGCGCGACTTCGTGGCGTTCACCTGGAACCTGAAAACGCTGGAAGGCAAGGCGGACATCCTGCAGATGCTCGAGGCCACCCTGGACCACGTGCAGCCCGCCCACTGGATTCTGGCCGAGGAGGCCACGGGCGACGCCGGCACCACAGAAGCCTGGATCACGTTCGAAACCGCCGCCGCCCGCGGCTACGGCCACCTCCGGCTGCGGAACGGCAAATGCTGGACTCTGCTCACCACCATGCAGGAGCTGAAAGGCTTCGAGGAGAAGAAGGGGACGCGCCGCGAGAAGAGCGTGGCGCACGAAATCATCAAGGGCCGCCGCTCCTGGCTGGAACAGAAGGAGGAGCGCGAGGCGCGGCTCGGCTACGAGGAGCAGCCCTACACCGTCATCATCGGCGGCGGGCAGGGCGGCATCGGCCTCGCGGCCCGGCTGCGGCGCCTGGGCGTCCCCACCCTCGTCATCGAGAAGAACGAGAAGCCGGGCGACTCCTGGCGGAACCGCTACAAGTCCCTGCACCTGCACGACCCCGTCTGGTACGACCACATGCCCTACCTGAAGTTCCCCGACGACTGGCCCGTCTTCGCCGCCAAGGACAAGATCGGCGACTGGCTGGAGCACTACACCCGCATCATGGAGCTGAACTATTGGGGCGGCACTGAGTGCGTGGGCGCCGAGTTCGACGACGGCACCCAGGAATGGGTGGTCCGTGTAGTCCGCGATGGGTCACCGGTGACCCTGCGGCCTAAGCAGCTTGTCTTCGCCCTGGGCGTCTCGGGCTACCCGAACATTCCCGCGTTCGACGGCGCGGGTTCCTTCCTGGGGGAGCAACGGCATTCCTCGCAGCACCCGGGCGGTGGAGACTGGACCGGGAAGAAGGCCGTGGTGATCGGCTCCAACAACTCCGCGCACGATATCTGCGCGGACCTGTGGGAGCACGGCGCCGACGTCACCATGGTGCAGCGCTCCTCTACACACATCGCCCGCAGCGAGTCGCTGATGGACCTGGCGCTGGGAGACCTGTACTCCGAGAAGGCTTTGGCTGCCGGGGTGACCACGGAGAAGGCCGACCTGCTGTTTGCGTCGCTGCCCATGCGGATCCTGCCCGAGGCGCAGGTGCCGGTGTACAAGGAGATGGCTGCCCGGGATGCCGAGTTCTACTCCCAGCTGGAGGCCGCCGGCTTCGACCTGGACTTCGGCGTGGACGGGTCCGGATTGTTCGTGAAGTACCTGCGGCGCGGCTCCGGCTACTACATCGACGTCGGCGCCTCGCAGCTGATCATCGACGGCCGGGTGCAGCTGCGCTCGGGGGAGGTTTCGAAGATCACCGGGAATGCGGTGGTCCTTGGTGATGGCACCGAGCTTGAGGCGGACCTGATTGTGTACGCCACCGGCTACGGCTCCATGAACGGCTGGCTGGCGGACCTGGTGTCACCCGAGGTGGCAGACCGCGTGGGGAAATGCTGGGGGTACGGCTCGGACACCCCGAAGGACCCGGGCCCCTGGGAAGGGGAGCTGCGCAACATGTGGAAGCCCACCAACGTGCCCAACCTCTGGATCCACGGCGGCAACCTGCACCAAAGCCGGCACTACTCCTCCTACCTGGCCCTGCAGCTCAAAGCCCGCATGGTAGGGCTGGAAACGCCGGTGTACGAACTGCAGCCGACGCACCACGCGCGCTGACGCCCGGTGGTTGAGCCTGTCGAAACCGTCGAAACCCGCTAATTTGAGGAGAAATCATGAAAGCAGCACGTTTTCACGGCAGGAAAGACATCCGGATCGAGGATGTGCCGGAGCCGGAGCTCCGCGCCGGGGCCGTCAAGATCGACGTCGCCTGGTGCGGCATCTGCGGAACCGACCTGCACGAGTACCTCGAAGGCCCCATCTTCGTCCCCGCCCCGGGGCATGCCCACCCGCTCTCGGGGGAGGAGGCTCCGGTGACTTTGGGGCACGAGTTCTCCGGGACTGTGTCTGAAGTCGGCGAAGGGGTGACGGGCCTCGCGAAGGGGGACAACGTCGTCGTCGAACCCTATTTTGTCTGCGACGAACGCGATTCCTGCCAGGCGGGCAATTACCACCTGTGCCGCAAGATGGGGTTCATCGGGCTCTCCGGCGGCGGGGGAGGCCTGAGCGAGAAGATCGTGGTGGACGCCCGCTGGGTGCACCCCATCGGGGATATCCCGCTGGATGAGGCGGCCCTGATCGAGCCGCTGTCCGTGGCGCACCATGCGGTGGCGCGCAGCGGCGTGAAGGCGGGCGACGTGGCGCTGGTGGGCGGTTCGGGTCCGATCGGGTTGCTCACGGCGGCCGTCCTCAAGGGCATGCGGGTGACCACGATCGTCAGCGAGCTGACGCTGGCCCGCAAGGAGAAGGCAGTTTCCAGCGGCGTGGCCGACCATGTGCTGGACCCCAGCAAGGAGGATGTCCCGGCGCGGGTGCTGGAACTCACCGGTGGTACCGGTGCGGACGTCGCCTTCGAATGCGCGGGCGTGAACGCGGTGCTGGACACCATGCTCGACGCCGTTCGGCCGGCGGGCGTGGTGGTCAACGTGTCCATCTGGGGTGCGCCGGCCACAGTGGACATGCAGAAGCTGGTGCTCAAGGAGATCGACCTGCGCGGGACCATCGCCTACGTCCGGGATCACGCGGCGGCCATCAAACTGGTGCAGGAGGGGAAGGTGGACCTCAAGCCGTTCATCACCGGCAGGATCGCGCTGGAGGACCTGGTGGAGCAGGGCTTCGACATCCTGATCAACCACAAGGAGACGGCGGTGAACGTGCTGGTGCACCCTTAGGGGTGGTCGATGGTGCGCTACCTCTTACATCTAATCGAAGTTCTAAGTATGATGGCGCGTGGGTCGGATTCCGGCCAACGACGTCTCACAGCCCGCTCCGGTGCTGTACACAGGGCACGACCCGGACTTAGTACGGCGGACGGTCTCCTCCCCACATTTTGGTGGTGCGCCAGCCCAAACATGCACAACTTCAGGCAAATGGAGGAACCCCAAAATGAGGAAAATTTTGTGGCGTCTGCTGCTCACGGCGCTGCTGGCAGCAATGACGCTGACCGTTCCACAATCGGCCCTGGCCGCACCGCCCGTTACTGCGTATCCTGCCTGCCCCGGCTTTAGCGTCACCATCAATTCAAGTGGCGGGAACCAAGACGTCCGTATGACGCGACTCAAGGACGGCATCATCTACACGATCGTTGCCGGCCGCGGGACGACCATATCGGTGACGAATGCTGATACCGGCGAAACCGTGACTTTCAATACGAAGGGTTCGGTCACCAGGACTGCCACGAACACCACAACGGGCGATATCGAGTTTGCGCTTTCGGGTGCAAACCTGGTCCTGTTGTTCGACAAGGTCGACGTTGGCGGTCCGTCCACCGTCCTGTACACGGGGCTGGTCAGATTCACCACTGACAGCAATTACACCCTGCACGAGCCTATCCAGCAGCAAACAGGTACGCAGCGGGACATCTGTGCAGAGTTGAGGTAGACGCAAGTATCGCCTGGGCAGCGGTAGAGCACTGCTGCCCAGGCGATACTTTGTGCGGCCAATCGTAAGAACTCAAAGAGGGCCGAGGAAAATCGTTGGCGGATGCGCGGAGCGCCGACTTTCCGCAGCAGTGCCTCGTCGCCGGGCGTGGGGACGATCGTCGGACGACTGCTCCCGGAACGCCGCAGAACGGCTAGTCGGCCTGGGTAGACAGCAGCAGTTCCCACCGCTGTCTCCGGCTGGGCGCAGTGGTCGTTGAAGGGTCAAGCCACGAAGCGCGTAGGCATCGTCCACGCCGCCATCAATGCCGCTGCCACGCCTGTATACCTGGCCTCCTGGGCAGCCCGTGAACGCGGCCGCCACGGGCTAGGTATTGGCCTGGCACGGGCAGGAGCAGTGCTGCTGCTGGCCAGCGGATTCCTGGGTGGCCACCTGCGAAGCGGCCGGCCACGCCGCGTAACACGGCTCCCTCGGAACGATACGTAGTTTCGAAAGATCGTGCCGCTCAAACAGCAGGGAAACCCCCGGCTGAGCGGACTCGGCCGGGGGTTTCGACGGGCTGGTTTCGACAGGCTCAACCACCGGGGGTTTCGACATGCTCAACCACCGATGAGGCCGGGCACCCCGTCCTGGATCGCGAAGGAGGCCTTCGTGCTGGCGGGGTGGCCCGGCGTCGTGACGTCGTCCAGCACGCGGAAGTCTGCGGTCATCGCGTCCTTCGTAATGCGGGTGTTCACGTAGCCGCGGTTGTCGTTGTGGAACTTCAGGTGGGGGCTCCAGGCTATGGTCGGGTCCGTGGTGGAGCCGTTGCCGTTGCCGGTGGAGGTGATGGAGGTGTAGACGAGTTCGGAGCAGACCACGGGGGGAGGCGGAGTCCTTGTAGTCGACCTTGAGGTCGTTGGCCCAGTTGCGGTGCACGTCGCAGGTGAGGACCACGGCGTTGCGCACGTTGGCGTCAACCCAGCTTGGGTGATGCGGCGGCGGGACGCGGCGTAGCCGTCCCAGCCGTCCCAGCCGTCCATGGAGACGTCGGCGATGCGGTGACGGGCCGCGCAGCCGGGGAACAACGTCGTCGTCGAACCCTCATTCGTCCGCGGGCAACTGACGGGAGTGTTTCTGTACTGGCTGGAAACTACCGGACGGCGTTGTAGGCGTTCACGCGACCATGTGCCCAGTAGGTGCCAGTGCCGGCGATCTTGTCGGCGGTCGTTTCGACATTGGCGCGGACTGACGTTTGCGTAGCGCCTGGATGTGAGCTCCAAGCAAGCGCGGCGGTTGCGGCGACGATGGCTGAGGACATTGAGGTGCCGTTGCCGACGTCGTACCCCTGGGAGCGGCCGTTTTGGGTACCGAGGTAGAACGGGTGGTTCGGAAAGGTGGAGTAGACGTTGGCCCCTGGCGCTGCGACATCCACCCAACTGGCCCCGTAGGTGGAGAAGGATGCCTTGGCATCGTTGTTGTCGGTTGCGGCGACGGCGATGACGTTAGGGTATGCGCCGGGGTAGATCTTGGTCTGGTTGCCGCCGTTGCCTGCTGCGGCAACGAGCACCACACCATTGCTCCAGGCGTTATTGACGGCAGTTTCGAGCGTGCGTGACGCGCGCACTCCGAGGCTCATGTTGATCACCTTCGCACCGTTATTGACGGACCAGTTGATGGCGTTCACCAGGCCTGAGCTGGATGCGATCCCGCTGTCGTTGAGGACTTTGCCGTCCAGGATCTCGCACCCCGGGCACACGCCGGCGACGCCCATGGCGTTGTTGGCGCTCGCGGCCACAGCGCCGGCAATGTAGGTGCCATGGCCGTAGTTGTCTTCGCCGGTTGCCGCGCCGCTGAAGTTGGCGCGGGCGACCACCTTCGGTGCGATGTCTGCGTTGTCGCTGGCGACGCCGGAATCGAGGACGGCAACTCTGATCTCGCTGCCGGTGGCGACGTCCCATGCTTCGACGGCGTCCACATCAGCGTCTGCTTTGCCGGCGGCTACCACGATGGTGCCGGCGGTGTTGGTAAACGACTGGCCGGTGTTTTGTAGGGCGTACTGGCGCGGGAAATACGTGTCATCCGTCGAGGCAGTCACGAGTTCGTCGGGCTCGGCATACTCAACGGCGGGGTTCCGGCTCAGGGCATCGATGAGCTGCAGTTCCCTGCCGGCCGGTACTTTGATGAGGTGGGCGCCGGTGCTGCCGATGCCAGGGCCGTCGCCAAGGCCGTGCCGGCGCAATATGCCGGCTGCCGCCCTGTCGTCGCGGAATTTGATGATGATTTGGCCCGAGGCGTGCGACTCCTGACTCGCTGCACTGCTGGCAATTGCCGGGCTGCTTGGGGCGGCGAACGCAATTGCACCAAATCCCATAATTACCGCCGCGAAGCCAGCTATAACCTTTTTCATCATCAAACCCCATTGCATGTCGCTTCCATCAGCCCGCACGCAGTGCACGGGTCCAAGGAAGCCAATGCTCCGCCGGTTGCGGTCCATGGTCAACGGTCCCCGCGGACGTCACCCAACATTACGGACGACGGCGGTTTGGCCAGGTGGATCGGGTGTGAAAGACAAGTGCCCCGAAGAGACAGCTGACCTAGACAGAAAAGAGTAGCGGAAACCAAGGCTTGCCGGAGTTCAGGGCGTCCGGATGCGCCCACCGGCTGCCGTCCGGGACCGTCCCCTCCTGGGTTGAGGCCGACGAAGCTCCAGCTATCGCCGCGACCCTGTGGGACAAGATCTCGCCGCAGGGACAAGGAGTTCTCCTTCACTTGATCCGGGGGACCGGTGACGAAGCCGTGCACTTCCTTCCAGAGGAGATCGCCAAGGCGATTTCGCACCCGAAAGGCGCGTCGGGCGTCGCAGGCACTCTCGGTGGCGAGGGGAAGGCCATCCGTCGCGCGGGGCTTCCGATGTACACCACCCCCAAGGGCAATTCCTGGCACTACATCTGGGATTGGGACGGTCAGCGCTACTGCATGACCCCCGAGGTCGCTCGGCTCTTGCGCACGGCCGCCGGTAACTGACAGCAAGGAACCTTCCGATGAGGACTGGCCGGAGCGCGAACGGATCGAATCGCCATGGTTGGGTGTGAGATTGGGTCGATGAGCGAGGCTGGATGCGCGTTGTCCGAGTTCATCCGGCGGCGGCGCATGACCGTCGCCGCGGCCGATGTCATAGGTGGCCGCGACCTGTTGTGGACTTCAGTGCGCTTCGGCTATGGCTCCACCATGCGGCCCGCGTGCCGCTCATTCACCACGGCCCAAACCCGCACATTCAGCGCATATCGCGGCGCGCCCGCAGGGGAGCACCTTCGCCTCAAAGTGCTGAGCAACACCGATCCGGCAGGACTGCTGCAGGTGCGCGCCGACGTCGACCCCGATTACACCGAGGCAGCAGCCTGACTTACCTGCACGGCGTCGCCGTCAGCGAAGGAACGCCGGTGCCCGAGGACCTCGATGCAATCGAGTCCCGGCCGGCACGTGGGCAGTCACCGAGTTGTGGCTGCCGGTGAGGCGCGCCTAGCGGAATTATCGGCCCGTCTGTCTGCGCCGCACATCACTGACCTCGCCCTCTGCAGGGAGCGCCGTGTCAACGAAACTCCCTGACGAGATCTGCCGCTTGACCTGCTCAAGCTCTTCTTTGAGCAGGTCAACGGTGGCGCGGTACCTTTCAAAGTCCGCCGCTCGGCGCCGAGCCACGGCGTAACTGACGACGGCGGCGACAATGGCGAGCGGGAACGACAGGAGCAGGGCCCAGCCGGACACGGCAAGGAAGTCCAGCGCTATGGGAAGTGCCTGCTTGAATGCCAGGAACTCGTTCACGCCACCGACCACCCCGTTCAGCGCGGAGTCCAGGGGGCCCAGATACTGGCCCACGATTGGCGTCCCGGAGAACGACGGGACGGTCAGCGGCGGTTCCCCTCCTGCGGACCATCGGGAATCACGGAATTGGCTCAGGACATAGATCCCGGCACCCGCGTTGAGGGCCGCAAAGAGCAGGACGGAACCAAGCGCCGTCCAATGAAACCTGCGCGGACGCCAGAGGCCGGCCGACAGCGCGAAGACGGCGGCAGCAATCCAGGGAAAGAAGCGGAGTTCGTCGCGGCTCAAGCCACCCAGCAGATCCAATGAATTCCTCGCTCCTTGCCGCCGGTGCCATGCGTGCCCCGGTCCCAGGCGAGCCTATCCCAGTCGCACCGGGCGTCCGCGGCAGATGTTTAACTGTCGTGCCGGCTGGAGTCCAAGGCGTCGAACTGCTCCTGCCACAGTGTTAGCTTGCGGTAGCCCTCGGGGCCGGCTCATCCGGGCCGGCCGCATCATGGTGGACGCCCGTGCCGGGCTCAGGCGCTATGCGCTTCGCGAGCTTGAACATGGCGAGCTCGGCGTTGGTTTCGAGGCCTTCTTTGACGTGGCCCGGGTCAAGATCTAGGGAGTTTGTTTGGCCGCGGCTCTCGAACCTGGATGGGAATAAATCACCTCGCTGCGGACGCGTTACATGTAACATTGACCCATGAGCGTAAGGGATCGCGTTGCCCGGCACCGGGTTGCCATGCGCGAGCGTGGCTTCCGACAGATTCAAATGTGGGTGCCGGACGCACGCACGGAAGAATTCAAGCGTGAAGCGCGCCGGCAAGCCATGGCAGTTGCCGCCGCTGACCGCGGCAGTGACGACCAGGATTTCGTTGAGCAAATTTCGGAAGACTGGCCGGAGTGAATCGAGGCGAGTTGTGGACGGTCTCAGGCGGAACATATGCTCAAAGACCCAGGCCGGCACTGATCATCCAGGATGACCTGTTTGCGGCTTCAGAGTCGATCACCCTCCTGCCCTTGACGTCGCAACTGACGGACGCCCCACTGCTGAGGCTGACGGTTGAACCCGGCCAACTCACTGGCTTGGAGCGCGTGAGTCAGATCATGGTGGACAAGCTGACCACGGTGCGTCGCGCCAACCTTGGCCTGCGGATGGGGCGAGTGGATGCCAAGACCATGGTCGCAGTCGAGCAGTCGTTGGCCGTCTTTCTTGGTCTGGGACGCTGACTCACACACCTGGTGTTGTAGGTTCAATGGCTAGGTCTCGGGGGGGACGACGCCATGACGGGACTCCTCGATTCGGCCGAATACTTCGTCCAACCGGCGGGAGGTAGCCGACGTCGTGCGGTGGTTTCGACAGGCTCAACCACCGATCAGTCCCGCCAAACCGTCCCGAATCTCAAAGGAGGCTTTCGTGCTGACGGGGGATCCCGGCGTCGTGACGCAGTCCAGCACCCGGAAGTCCGCGGTCATCGCCTCTTTCGTGATGCGGCGGCGGGAGGCGGCGTAGCCGTCCCACCCGTCCATGGAGACGTCGTCGATCTCCGGCGCCTAGTTCCGGTCCCGCTCGGCGAAAAATACCTGCTGGCCCAGGATGTCCCAACGCTGGGTGGAGTTCTTGAAGTCGTCCAGCAGCCACTTCTCCTGCTCGGCGCGGGTGATGGTGCGGTCCTCGGCGAGGTGCTCTTAGGCAAAGACGTTCGTGCCGGACCATAATGTCCCGGGGAATCATGTCAAGATGCGCGCGTAGCGTTCTTCGTGGAATCATTCCGAAGTGCGCGCGCGGCGGGCTTGGGTTTGGCGGCTTGTTTGCTGGTCGTGAGCGTTAGTAACTCGGCCGCGAGTGCCTGGATCTGTCGTTGGATGGCTGCCGGGTTCAGCGGCTGGTTTTCCCGGGTGAGTCTGGTCTTGACCGTTTGGCGGACCGTGCCCTTGTCGGCCAGGATCCGATGGTATGGCGTGGCGGGCAGGTCGTACTTTTTCGTGGTCTTAGCGCCGTTGCGCTCCTTGAAGACGAGTTTCTGCTGGGGACCGAAATGGTTCGTCAGCAGCCGCTGCAGCTCCCAGATGCGGTTCAGCAGATCGAGCTCACCGGGGGTGTCGTAGCGGTGGTACCCGACGGTCTGACGGACGATGTGCCAGTTCTTCTGCTCCACGTGGGCGCCGTCGTTCTTGTTCCCTGACCGGGACCGGGTGAACGTCAGTTGCTCCTGCTCGCACCAGTGGAACAGCCCCCAGTTGATGAACTCGGACCCGTTGTCCGAATCGATGCCCAGAATGGGAAAGGGGAACTTCGCGGTCGCCTCTTTGATCGCGGCGAACACCCACTTCTGCGCCTTGTTCCGCACCGACACGGTCTCCGTCCAGCCCGTCGCGATGTCAGTGATATCCAGGGTGAAACAGAACTCGCCCGGGAATTTCCGCCCTCATGACCGACCAGATCGATCTCCACGAAACCGGGTCTGGCCTCATCCCATTCGGCCCAGGTCCGCATCGGGATCGAGTCCTTCAGCAGCGTTCCCGGCTTGGTATGGGACCGGCCCCGCGGATTCAGTTTGGCCCGGTCCGCCTTGAGCCGGCGGTCAATCGTCGCCGGCGCTATCCGCAACAGCAGCGCCGCCGTCCCCTCATCAATATCCAGCTCCCCGAACCGCCGCAGCCGCGGCACCAGATCAGGCAGAGCCGCCGCCAGCAGCCGCCCGCACGGCGTGCCCTGCACCGCCCAGCAGAACCGCAGCGCCTCAATGACGGCCTCGTCATAGACCAGCGGTCTCGGCGGCCGCGGACGGACAACCCTGACCGTCAGGACCAGACCCAGCGCCTTGCGGGCATGATTACGGTGCCAGCCCGCCACCGCGCAGATCTGATCCAGGATCTCGCCCTTCCTGGCCTTGGAAGCACGCCGGTATTCCGTGGCCAGAACCTTCGTGACAGCCCTGCGTTCGCTCATCGTCAGCTCCATAGCAGCAGCCCTACCCCCGCCAGCGAACCGGCAGCCGCAGACACCCCGCTACGCGCGCATTACCAAATGATTCTTCGATACCCACTACGCGCGCATCTTCTATGAGTCAACGCGAATGTTCGACAATCAGTCCGCTGAGGTCTAATATCTGGAGCCTCGCCGTTATCATTTGTATGGCACACGGTAGTGCAGCTTCTATTAATGCTCGGTAATCACTTATGGCTGCTCCTGCGGTAAGAGGCATCCTTCGTACGAAAGAACAGTGCAGATGTCCACACGGCCGTATTTCCTTAAAGCCGCCACATCCGTATTCCTTGCCTCAATGGTTCTATTTCTGGCCCCTGCTGTTGCTCATGCTGATTTTGCAACTGATCCGCCATCTGCCACTGTTCCTTCTCCTTCGCCCTCTGCTCCGCCCGCAGGAGAGCAAAGGTACATCGTGAAATATGGCAATGATGTGAATGCAGAAGCGGAGTCCACGTCCCTGCGGCAACAGGGGATTGAAGTTAAGGCGACTCTTTCCCATGCAATGAAAGCTTCGGTAGTTGTAGCGACACCGAAGGAAATGGAGTCCCTGAAAAGATCAGAAGACGTGGCCTCAGTTGAACTTGACACTCCCGTTTCAATCTCCGGTGCCACGTCTATCTGGGGGCTTGACCGGGTAGATCAGCGATCAGGGCGAGATGGGCAGTACAGCATCGGCAATGAAGGTGCTGGCGTGAACATCTATGTTGTTGACACTGGGCTGCATGTTTCCCATACGGAATTTTCCGGGAGGATTCCTGCAACCTGGTGGGGAGTTCATGATGGCAATGGAATCAATGACTGTAATGGTCATGGGACACACGTCGCTGGAACCGCCGCCGGAACAACATACGGCGTTGCCAAGAAAGCCAGCATCATCCCCATCCGGGCGCTTGAGTGTGATGGAAGCGGCTGGGCGTCAACAATCATGGCCGGGATCGACTGGTCAGTTCAGCACCACGTGGCCGGTCAGCCAGCAGTACTAAACCTCAGCATTGGCGGTTTCACTAATTCTTCATTTGACGAAGCCGTTCAAAGTGCTGTTAACGACGGGATGACGGTAGTCGCTTCAGCAGGCAACGCCGGCGCTGATGCCTGTGCTGCTTCTCCTGCTCGAGTTCGCTCTGCCATTACCGTTGCAGCTACGGATATTAACGACGCTCAGGCGTCATGGTCCAACTACGGCTCTTGCGTTGATATTCAAGCGCCGGGAATATCCATCAGGTCTGCTTGGAACAACGCTGCTACCGGCTACAACACTCTGGACGGTACTTCAATGGCCGCTCCACACGTTTCCGGTGCGGCTGCAATCCTGCTTTCCCGTGACCCTTCGTTATCCCCGGCACAGGTTCACCAGTCGATGATCAACAACGCGGTGACGGGTGTCATCAGTGCCAATAAGGGCGCAACCCCTAACAGGTTGCTATTTATCCCCGCGCCTAATCCACCTGCTCCCTCCTGCTCCAATCTCCAGCCTGGTGATGCATGGGCGGGGGCAGGTACGCATTGCGGGTTGCAGGGATCAGCAGCTTCTACCCCGTCTACCGCTGAAGCTCTCCCCGTAACCGCTGATGAAGCTCCCGCTCCCCTTGCTACGACCAATGCCGCCCCGGCACCTGCTGCGACTGCCCCAGCTCCAGGGCCCGCACAACCCGCTCCCGCGCAACCGGCTCCCGAACCTGCTGATGCTCCCTCCCAGCAGGCTGCAGCCGCATCGCCCCTAAATAACCCTCCCGCTGCGAACGCGGCACAGGCAGTGGCAATTGCTGAACCTGGAGTGATCTCACCTGAGCAGGTGGTGGACGAAGCCACTCAACGACCAGAAACCACATCTTCGGAAACACCGGCAACAGTGGCAGCGAACTCCAACCCTGCCCCATTACCAAATGGCGGTGCCACCATTGCCCCTGTAGCGGATACATTCGACGACGCTGCGGCGGATACCGTTACCGCTGCAGCGAACAACTCATTCTGGGTAATCACGATCGGACTGGTCCTTGGTGGCGTGGCTGCTGCATATGCAATCAGGAGGCTGAATCACCGACGGCGGCTGACAGTATGACCCCACCTTCTGTTTGATTTGTAACGGTCAGACACGGAACGGCTGAGGTCTCGTTTCTGCAGGAAGTTATGCGGCGCGATTCGAGGATCAGAAGCCCGACGCCGTCCCGGAGCCGGAGGGTTTGGTTCCGAGCGGGACTCCGTTCATGTCGGTTGCGATGCCGGGTTGGCCGTTCGCGGTCCCCTGGTACGTGGGGGTGCCGGCGATGACGCCCGTGGCCCGGGTGCCGCTCTTGAGGGCTCCGAGGGTGATCGTGAGGGTCTTGCCGTCCGCGCTCAGCGAGACGGAGGACCGTTGGACGGTGCTGCTGCCCTTGAAGGTGAGGTTTCCGCCGGTGCTGGTGGTGTAGCGGGCGCCGAGGTTGACGGTGCCGAAGTTGTTGGTCGTGCAACCCGTCGAGAGGGTCAGGGTGTCGTTGGGTGCGGAGGTGTTGCGGCTGATGAGTACGCTGACGCTGCTGCTCATATGGGTCCACGGCCCTGTGGGGCTGGTCCAGGTGCTGCAGAACGAGCTCGGGCTCATCGGCTCGTTGAACACGACCACGACCTTGTCGTTGGTGTCCGCTTTGCCGGCGATTCCGCCGTTCTGTAGCGTGACGGACACGACCCTCGGGCCGATGCGGCTCGTCGCCGTCATCACCGTGCTGATGTTGCCGTAGGAGTCCGTGGCCTGGGCCGAGAACGTGACCAGGCCCGAGTTGAGTTGGCTCAAGTTCATCGTCGCGGACCAGTTTCCAGCGCCGTTCGCCGTTGCCGTGGCCGACAGGCTGTAATTCCCCGAATCGGTGGCCGTGAGCGCCACGGCTGCCCCCGGATCGGAGGTCCCCGCGAATGGCACGGCGGTCACCGTGTCGCCCGTGATCTGGGACGGCATGCTCGTGAACTGCGGTGCCGTTGCGGTGGTCTTCTTCATTCCGGTCTGCGCTGCGGACGCGCCGGTGTTGCCGGCCGTGTCGGTCGCGGTTGCGGTGTATGTGAGCTGGCCGTCGTTGAGGCTCGTCAGGTTCAGTGGCGTTATGGACCAGTTCCCGGTTCCGTCCGCGGTGGCGGTTGCGGTGAGGGTGTGAACGGTGTCGGCGTCAGTGATGTTGAGCGTGACGGTGGCGTCTGCCTCGGCGCTGCCGCTGATGGTCACGGTCGTGGCGGTCGCGGCGGTGACGGTGGCCGGGGCCGTCAGTGTCGGCGCGGCGGGGGGTGCGGTGTCCGTGGGGGCCGTTGCTGTCGTCGCGGGGCCGGTGTTACCGGCCGTGTCGGTCGCGGTGGCGGTGTATGTGAGCTGGCCGTCGCTCAGGCTCGTCAGGTTCAGTGGCGTTACGGACCAATACCCGGTTCCGTCCGCGGTCGCGGTCGCTGTGACGGTGTGAACGGCATTGGCGTCCGTGACGTTGAGTGTGACGGTCGTGCCGGCCTCGGCGCTGCCGCTGACCGTCACGGACGTGACGGTCGCGGCGGTGACTGTGGCGGGGGCCGTCAGCGTGGGCGCGGCGGGGGGCGCGGTGTCCTTGGGGACCGTTGCCGTCGTCGCTGGGCTGACGTTGCCCGCCGTATCGGTTGCGGTTGCGGTTGCGGTCAGGGTCACGGTGCCGTCGTTGAGGCTCGAGAGGTTGAGTGTCGGAAGGGACCAGGCCCCCGTCGAGCTGGCCGTGGCCGTTCCGCTCACGGCATTGCCCGCGCTGTCGGACGCTGTGACAGTCACGGTGCCCGCGTCCCCGGCGATGCCGGAGACGGGCACGGCATCGACGTTGGCAACGTTGACGACGGAGGGTGCGTCCAGCGTGGGCGCGGCGGGGGGCACGGTGTCCTTGGGGACCGTTGCCGTCGTCGCCGGGCTGACGTTGCCCGCCGTATCGGTCGCGGTTGCGGTCAGGGTCACGGTGCCGTCGTTGAGGCTCGAGAGGTTCAGTGCCTGAAGGGACCAGGCTCCCGTCGAGCTGGCCGTGACCGTTCCGCTCACGGCATTGCCCGCGCCGTCGGACGCTGTGACACTCACGGTGCCCGCGTCCCCGGCGATGCCGGAGACGGGCACGGCATCGACGTTGGCCACGTTGACGACGGAGGGTGCGTCCAGCGTGGGCGCGGCGGGGGGCACGGTGTCCTTGGGGACCGTTGCCGTCGTCGCCGGGCTGACGTTGCCCGCCGTATCGGTGGCGGTGGCGGTCAGGGTCACGGTGCCGTCGTTGAGGCTCGTCAGGTTGAGTGTCGGAAGGGACCAGGCTCCGGTCGAGCTGGCCGTGGCCGTTCCGCTCACGGCATTGCCCGCGCCGTCGGACGCTGTGACACTCACGGTGTCCGCGGGCCTGGCCCTGGCGGTGCCGGAGACGGGCACGGCATCGACGTTGGCAATGTTGACGACGGAGGGTGCGTCCAACGTGGGCGCAACGGGCGGTGGTGCCGGGCTGACCGTGATGGTCGAGGTGGTTGAACTTGAGCCGGTGTCGTTGGTGGCGGTCAGGGTGGCGGTGTA
>NZ_PJIW01000068.1:0-564 GCF_002929755.1 Arthrobacter sp. 4R501
GAGCGTGAATGCCTGGGACCAGCCGGACGTGGTGGACGTCAGGCGGCGGCCATCCATCCACGCGGACCATGCCGGATCTGCGCGTTCGGCGAGGACCACGAGCCGGCCTTCCGGTCCTTCCGGGACAGCGGCGTCAACGGTTTCCAGGCCGGACGGGACGAGCCCGATCGCGGCGCCGGAGCCGTCAACGATGCGTACCCGGTGGGCAACGTCCGCGGCGTCGATGACCGGCTGGTTCAGCGGGCTGATCCGCCAGAGCCAGCCGACGTCCGTTTTGCCGACGGCGACAAGTCCCGGGACGGCATCCATCCGGCTCGCCGTCAGCTGGGCTGCTGTGTCCGTGGCCCGCAGGACCACAAAACCGACCCCGAGCCGTTCCAGGTCGTAGCGCGGATCAACGCCCTGGCCGGCCACGATCGTGGCCACCACGCCGCGGAGGGAACCAGCGACGGCGTCGTCACCGCGGATTGTTTCCTGTCCGGGGGCCCCCATGATGGGACGCGCCGCGGCGATGGCGGAAAGCGCATCGAGGGTTGTACCTGCCCCGCGCATCAGCGACGCGTC
>NZ_PJIW01000069.1:0-563 GCF_002929755.1 Arthrobacter sp. 4R501
TGGACTTCCCGGGCGCCCTGGTCCAGGCGGAACGGCGGGTATTCATCCCGCATCAGGGCCGTGTAGGTAACGACCCGGTAGATCCACCGGTTGAAGCCCAAAAGCAGGTCGAACAGCGGACGCTGGTAGCGGCCGCTGAACAGCAGGATCACCGCGGCGACAAGAACCAGGAAGCCCACCAGCGAAAACCCAGTAACGGTCTCGTACCTGACACCGGAAGCCTGTCGGTCGCTCCAGCGAACAGTGCTGGTGCCGGTCAGCGCCGCAATGATTATCAGGTGGGGCAGCGCCAGGAGCCACCACTTAACCAGCACAAGGCCACGGGAAAGCCGCTCGGGGTAATCAACCTCGAAATCGGCCGGGTAGTCCGTCTTTGCCAGAGTAAACGGCGGGTACTTGTCCGTTCCCAGCGCGGAGTAGGCATAGAAAGCCACTCGCCAGTTCCACCGCAGGACGCCTACGTTGAAATCGAAAAGGGAACGGGGAAAACGGCCTGTAAACAGGATGGCGAAGCCCGCGATGACGGTCACTATGACAAAAGCGAACCAGAGGAAGAACAGCAC
>NZ_PJIW01000070.1:0-562 GCF_002929755.1 Arthrobacter sp. 4R501
TCCAGCGTCAAGCAGTAGAGCAGCCGATGTGATCGTTGTTGTCGGTGCTCCCTGATGTACTTGAGGTATGGAAAGCAGGACAGCGTGGAGTGCTGAGAGCAGGGCGGCGGTGGCGGATGTCGCCGCGTCCGCTGCCGTGCTGGCTGCTTTCATTGGCGCCGGCGCGGACCATGCTGATCCGCACGGCGCCGATTCACTGCCAGACGCCGACACTCTGGGGGTCGGCGATCCGGTGCGGGATCTGGCCGATGATTGCCTGGACGCCCTCGCGGACGTGGCCCGGCTGGAGGCCCGGACCGCGGCGCTGAAAGTGCGGCTGGCCGCGGACTACGTCCAGGCCACCCGGGCCCTGGCATCCCCTGCCGCGTCCCCGCAGGAACGCACCATGCAGGACATGGCTTTGACCGCGGAGGTCGCCTGTGTCCTGACTGTCAGCGAACGGACCTCCCGGGCGCTCCTGGCCGACTGCCAGGCCCTCACGACGGCGCTGCCTCTGACCCTGGGAGCGTTGCAGGCCGGGACGATCTCCTGGGCCCACGCGAGGATCATCTGCGAGGAAACC
>NZ_PJIW01000071.1:0-561 GCF_002929755.1 Arthrobacter sp. 4R501
TGCGGATCCGAAAGAGGCACGGGCTGGAATCAGAGAGGTTCATTTCCTTCCATTTAATCCTGTAGACAAGAGGACTGCTCTAACATACATTGATGCTGATGGGACGTGGCACCGAGCTAGCAAAGGTGCCCCGGAGCAGATACTAAACCTTTGCAACTGCAAGGAGGATGTCAGAAAGAAGGTGCATGGAGTGATTGATAAATTTGCTGAACGAGGACTTCGATCTTTAGCTGTTGCTAGACAGGAAGTACCTGAGAAAACAAAAGACGCTCCAGGAGCACCATGGCAGTTTGTTGGTTTGTTGTCTTTGTTTGATCCTCCCAGGCATGATAGTGCAGAAACCATTCGAAGAGCTCTCAACCTCGGTGTCAATGTCAAGATGATCACTGGTGACCAACTTGCCATTGCCAAGGAAACTGGACGAAGGCTTGGAATGGGGACAAACATGTATCCCTCTTCTTCATTGCTTGGCCAAGACAAGGATGCATCCATTCCAGCCCTCCCTGTGGACGAGTTGATTGAGAAGGCCGACGGATTTCCTGGAGTCTTTCCTGAACACAA
>NZ_PJIW01000072.1:0-560 GCF_002929755.1 Arthrobacter sp. 4R501
GTCAAATATTGAAGAAGGTCGTCAATAAATTGAAGCACAAGTCTGGAGTAGCGAATGCAGCCGAAATTCCAAGTAGCAGCAGCATCGTCTTCCCCATAAAATTGGACTCAACGTTGAGAGTTGATGTTCCAAGGCCAAGGAAATCAAGGAGTAAGAAGGAGAAGGAGGATGAAGAAGAAGTGCTGGTGATCAAAGGAATAGAGCTAGAAAGGGATAAGTTCGTGAAGTTTGACATATTCATCAACGACGAAGACGATCCAGTCAGCAGGCCTGACAACACGGAGTTTGCCGGAAGCTTTGTGAACGTGCCACACCAACACTCCCATGGGAAAAAGAAGAACACGATCCTCAGGATAGGGATTAGTGAATTGTTGGAGGATTTGGAAGCCGAAGATGATGACAGTGTGGTGGTGACTTTGGTCCCTCGTTATGGGGCCGATGTTATCACCATTGGCGGAATTGAAATTGAGCTTGCCTCTTGATCACCTCACTACTCTTCATCAGAATAATGGCGCCCTGATTTCCATCCAGGATTGCAATGATTTCCAGCTCTTTTTGTG